>CAVKEL010000061.1:0-9420 GCA_963655445.1 Acutalibacteraceae bacterium
AATTCTTAGCAGGTCTTATCTTTATTAAAGGCTTTAGAATCAAATTATGGGATTATTCAACTTTAAAAGGAAATATTATGGGAATTATTTGTCCATTATTTTCTTTTTTGTGGTTAGTTGCTGGAGCTGCGTATTGGTTCTTTGTCCAACCTTATGTGTTAGTTCTTTTAGAGTTCTTTACAAGACATATTTGGGGATTAACTTTCTTCTTAGGCATTTATGCTGGTGTATTAGTTATTGATGTTGTTAACTCAATTAAACTTGCTAGTAAAGTTAGTGGAATTGCTAAGAAGAATAAATTTGTTGTTGATTTTGTTAAATTCCAAAACAATATTATCTCTGAAAAGAATAATAGAAAATTACGTTCAAAAACATGGATTGAGCAACAAGCTGAACTTGCTGCTAGTAAGATCAAAAATAAAGTTGGTGAATTAACATATGATATTAAACGTCATATGTATGTTGGAAACGAAATTCCAACAACAAACGTTGCTAAAAGCGACGAAACACCACGTACAAAAGCTATTTTAGTTGAGAATAGCAAAAAAGATGAATAAACAAGCCATTTATTTTCTAATTGATGGCTTTTTTATTGAAAAAATTAGAAATAATAGTAAAGTTATTTCTAGAAAAAAAGGAGGAAAGAAAATATGTTGCATGTAGTAGATCATCCACTCATTCAAATGAAGCTCAACAAAATGAGAGATGAAAACACAAAAAGTAAGGATTTTAGACAATTACTTGATGAAATCTCTAGTTTAATGACTTATGAGGTTTTTAAGGACTTAACAGTTCATTCAAATGGTAGGATTAAAACGCCTACAGGTTGTGAAATTGATAAAATCAAACTTGATAAGGATTTAGTTATTGTTCCAATTTTAAGAGCTGGTATTGGAATGAGCAATGGTGTTGTTAATATGTTACCAAACGCTAGAATTGGTCATATTGGTTTATATAGAAATGAGGAAACTTTACAACCAGTTGAGTATTTTTGTAAATTACCACATGTAGACAATCCTCTTGTATTGCTTTGCGATCCTATGGTTGCAACTGGCGGAAGTGCTTGTGATGCCATTACCCAACTTAAGAAAAAAGGATATAAAGATGTTAGGCTTCTTGCTTTAGTTGGTGTTGAAGAAGGTATTAATAAGATTTTAAAAGAACATCCAGATACTGAAATTTATATTGCTGCCGTTGATGAAAAACTTAATGATCATGGCTATATTCTTCCAGGTCTTGGTGATGCCGGAGATAGAATTTTCGGAACATTATAAAATATTTAGACTTCATTTATTTGAAGTCTTTTTTATTTTTTTAAAAATTCACGAATGATATTTTAACGACTATATCAAATAAAAACCATATATGAGCGGTAAATTGTCATATATGGTTTTGTTTGAAAGATTTAATTAATCTTTCAAATTTTTTCGCATGTATTCGATAACTGATTTTCTTGTTACAATTCCAATAAAATTTCCACGATCATCAATTACAGGAACAAAGTTTTGACGAACAATAATTTCAACTAAATCCATCATATTTTTGTTAATTTGAATTGGTTCAATATGGTGGAGAACAGGAACACCTGAAATCTTATCAACCATAGTTTCTTCCCAATCAAGCTTATATTTCTTTAGATATCTTAAAATGTCGCCATCACTAATAGTGCCTAAATATTTTCCATCTTTGTCTAAAACCGGAATTTCACTATAGTGATGATAATCCATCTTTTCAATAACTTGGCGAATAGTGTAAGTATTTAATACATATTCAACCTGAACTTTAGGAATTAAAAACAATAAAATATTTCTTTCCATTTTATTTACCTTCTTTATCTAATTTATCAACTTCTTTAAAAACTTCGCCCACCTTGCCATTTATTTCACGTTTGACATTTGTTTTTAATGATAAGTGGTCTTTATTTATTAACACAATATTATTTCCATAGAAGTAATTTATAAGGCCAGCTGCTGGATATACATTTAAACTAGTACCAGCAACTATTAATAAATCAGCACTACTTAAAGCTATCATTGCTTTAGTAATAGTTCTATCATCTAATGGTTCTTCATATAAAACTACATCAGGTTTAATTATATTTTTGCAATTTGGACATAGAGGAACATTATCCATTTTTAAAATATCTTCTAAAGAAAATAATTTCATACAATGAGTGCAATAATTTCTATGAATTGATCCATGGAGTTCTATAACGTTTTTACTTCCAGCTATTTGATGTAATCCATCTATATTTTGAGTAATTATTGTTAAATCTTTTTTCTTTTCTAGATTAGCTAAATAGTAGTGAGCAAAGTTAGGCTTTGCTTCAGTATTTATCATAAATTCTCTATAAAACTTGTAAAAAGTATCAGTATTTCTAACAAAATAAGAATGAGAAAGCATAACTTCATATGGTTCATCATATTTACTTTTTAATTTATATAAACCAGTTCCCCCAAAGAAAACGATATGCTTTGCTTCATCAATAAGCTTTTTAAGTTCTAAAATCTCGTTTTTCATAAATTTAAATGAACTTCTTTCTAATTAATTATTATAGCAAAAATGAGTTATAAATGATTAGTATAACCATATCTAGATTTTGTGGAAAAGATAAAGTAATTTAATAATGTTTTAGAAATATTTATAATATTAATTGCTGTTGGAGTGGCGGAACTGGTAGACGCCTCGGTCTCAGAAGCCGAGTTCTCACGAAGTGAGGGTTCGATTCCCTTCTCCAACACCATTAAGAAACAATAGGATTGATACGAGAGTGTCAGTCTTTTTCGTATACAATTATAAAACTAGTGTCCACTTTATTAATAGCACTTCAGGTAATAGCACTTCAGTTCTATCGCAAAAGGAATTTGTTTTTTATCTTTGAAACGGTATAATAGAATAGAAAAGTGGCAATATTGCCAAAAATCTATTTTAGAAAAAGGAACTAACCAATGGAAATTAAACGTGATTTTTATTTGAAGCAATTGATAGAAAGAAAGCAGAACGGTCTTATAAAAGTAATAACGGGTATTCGTCGATGTGGAAAATCATATCTCTTGAATACGATTTTTTACAATTATTTGAAAAGTGAAGGCGTAGACGAAAGCCATATTATAAAATTTGCGTTTGACTCTAATTCAGACTTAAATAAGGTAGGAGAAAATATCATTGTTCTCGAAAAGGAAAAACGGAAAGTCGATCCCAACAAGTTTATGGAATATGTTCAAAACCAAATGACAGACAACGGAATGTATTATTTATTGCTTGATGAAGTGCAACTTCTTGATTGTTTCGAGTCTGTGTTGAATAGTTATTTGTATATGGATAACGTAGACGTATATGTAACCGGCAGTAATGCGAAGTTTTTATCAAAAGATGTTATAACCGAGTTTGCAGGACGTGGCGATGAAGTTCACATGCAGCCGCTAAGTTTTGCGGAATTTATGTCTGTTTATAAAGGCGACAA
Source organism: Acutalibacteraceae bacterium (assembly GCA_963655445.1). Taxonomy (GTDB): domain Bacteria; phylum Bacillota_I; class Bacilli_A; order RFN20; family CAG-826; genus Onthovivens. The sequence goes on from CAVKEL010000061.1 coordinate 3,464, forward strand.
ATATGACGCACTTACGGAATATATGCTTTACGGCGGTATTCCTATGGTTGTATTAAGAGAAGGCACGGAAAACAAATCGTTAATGTTGAAACGCCTTTTCGACGAGATTTATATAAAGGATATAGAAATACGCCATAAGGTCAGAAATAAAACGGATTTGGAAGATTTATTGAATATTTTGTCTTCATCTATCGGCTCACTTACCAATCCCGAAAAACTTAAAAACACGTTTCATACTGTCAAAAAGTCGAATATAACTGCGATAACGGTAAAAAAATATCTCGAATATTTTTCCGATTGTTTTCTGGTGGAGGCTGCCACGAGATACGATATAAAAGGGAAAACTTATATTGATACGCCACTTAAATACTATTTTTCCGATCTTGGACTTCGTAACGCAAGAATAAATTTCAGACAGTTCGAGCAACCGCATTCGATGGAAAATGTGATTTATAACGAGTTAAGATTGCGCGGTTTTTCTGTAGACGTCGGCGTAATCAATACGAGAGAGGACGGTGCTCGTAAACAATTGGAAGTCGATTTCGTATGTAACCTCGGTTCTAAACGTTATTATATACAGTCGGCGTATTCTATGCCGAATGAGGAAAAGCGAAATCAAGAGATAAGACCTTTTACCAAAATAGACGATTCATTTAAAAAAATAGTGATTACGGGCGATATGTCGCCTACTTACTATAACGATGACGGAGTATTATTTATGAATATCTTCGATTTCTTGTTGAAACCGGAAAATCTCAATATGTAAGGGTTAAGATATGTCAAATAACACGGATGGTTGATTAATTATTAGTTTTATACGACATACTACTAAAATCGATAGACAAGAACACGCTCTTTCTACAAACGAAATCATTGGAGAATTACAAACAAAACAACAAGAGCAAACATTATGTAAACTACATGTAATATCTAAAAAAAGATAGAAAAATGAAATATCCAGGTGGAGTTATGGAACATCCAATACCAATTAACTATTCTAAAAATATGCTGTTAAGATATATAAAAAATAAGCAGTATGAAGAAACTTGTAAATATATTGATTTATTGTGCACAGTGCTTCAAATTCATCTTACAAAAGAATAAGATAGTTTGGTAAATGCAGTTAGTAAGGATAACATGCCTGCTGGTTGGAATTGGGGAAAAGATAATCCATATATTAGATATATAAAGACTAGGATACCTGAAGAAATTTATCAATAAAACTAAAAATAAGTAGTGGAAAATATTTTCCACTATAATTTCCACACATTCTGCAAAATATTCCTCAATCTAGCTATTCCTAAAAGAGTATTAAATAATCAATTCGGAATACAAAAATCCCTTAACAAAGGGCAAAATTTCTAATTTCAGTACCATTTAGATTTCCTTTGTGCATAGATATGAAGAACTCAAAATCTAATGCTAGTGATAACTTGTGGATTCAAGTCTCATCCAGAGCGCCATATTGAAACAACAGGATTGATACTAATAATATCAGTCCTTTTTTCATTTTTAAGGACTCTTTCGTTTGCTTTAAGCATAAATCGATTAAGTATAGGCAAAGTCGCTCTTTTTTTCCTCTTTTTGATAGGGTATTTTTATGAAAAGTACGAATATTATATTTATTAAGCGTTTGATTAATAAAACTTTCTGGTTGTTTTCTGGTTGTTTTCTGGTTGTTTTTGTGACACAATATAATCGTATGAGGATATGAATATGTTTATTGATGAGGATAATAATATAGAATTAAAAGAAATTTTAAATAGTTCTTTAGCCAAGGAGATTGTCGCATTTTTGAATACAGATGGAGGCACTATTTATTTAGGTATAAAAAACAACCGCGAAGTTATTGGGATGAATAATATCGACGAAAACATGAGAAAAATATCTGATGTCATAACAGATCAAATTTCACCAAGATGTGTTTCATTTGTGAATCAATATCACGAAACACTTGAAGGAAAGAATGTTATTAAAATTGAGGTAAAGAAAGGTAATCAATTATTTTATATTAAAAAGTATGGCATGTCTGAAGCGGGTTGCTATGTTCGTATTGGTTCATCTTGCAAAAGCCTACTACCTGAAGAAATTCAGGATAGATTTATTAAGTCTTTACAGATTCATGAACAAAATATAATAGATATTCCTTCAAGAAAAAAAGACTTAACTTTTAAGATTCTTAAGAATTATCTTCTATTAAATGATAACCACATTTCAGAAAATACATTTTTAGATAATTATCATCTATTAACAAAGAATGGTGAATATAATTATCTAGCTGAAATACTATCTGATAAAAACGATATTGTTATTAATGTTGCCACATTCTCATCTAATGACAAGACACAATATTTAAGCAGAGAGGAGTTTGGCGGAAAATGTTTGCTATTAGCCATGGAGCAGGCGAAGAATTATATTAACTCAATCAATCAAACGTTTATAAATTTGGAAACTACACCTAGAAAAGAAATAAAAATGTTTGATACTGAAGCGTTTGAACAAGCATGGATAAATGCATGCGTACATAATAAGTGGAGCGAAAGCAATCATCCGGGTATTTATGTTTATAGGGATAGATTAGAAATTGAATCTTTTGGAGGCATTCCAAAGACTTTAACAAAAGAACAATTTTTAAGAGGAAAAAGTGAACCAGTTAATAAGCAATTGTTTGATATATTTAGAGCTTGTAATTTTGCGGAAGAAAGTGGACATGGAGTACCATCGGTTGTAAAGGTTTATGGAGAAGATGCCTATATTTTTTCTGATTTTTATATCAACGTGGTTATTCCTTTTAATCGCGATGGTTTTAATGCTACTACCAGAAAAACTGACAGAAAACAACAAGAAAACATTGATAAAGAGATTGTAGAAATACTAAAAAGTAATGGCAAAATCTCAAGAAAAGATATTGCATTAATTTTAAATAAGACTGAAGGAAGCATTAGACATCACTTAAATAAATTGCAAGAAAAAGGAATTATCAAGCATCAAGGTCCAGACAAAGGTGGATATTGGGAGGTTATCGATGAAACGTGAAATTAATTTGTGGAATGATTTTTTCAAATGACATGTTAATGTATTATTCAAAAGATAATATTAATAAGTATGGTGTGTGGGATTGAAATTACATTGAATTGACAATCTAGTATCACAACAAAATGGTACGAAACCATTTCAAGGCTGCGAACTTTTATGAATGGGTAAGAAGTTGTATCAAATGTTATGTTTTAAGACATTTAATATGAAAACTAAAGATAAAAATTTCAAAACATATTACATTAAAGGATTTATTTTATTCGGAGTAGCATTACTTGTTATTGCACTTGCTTTTGCTCTTCCTTTTATTATAAAAGATAATGATCTTATAACTTGGGTTTCTTTAGGAATAATATTTGTTGGAATTATTATTCTTGTGCCTTCATTTATTTTATTAAAGAAAGGTAATAATTTAAGATTAGATTACCTTTTAAGCAATAAAACTAATGAAAAAAAATTCAAAAGCAAGTAGAATATTTGTGCTGCTCCCATGGCGGAACTGGTAGACGCGCTAGACTCAAAATCTAGTGGTAGCGATACTGTATCGGTTCGATTCCGATTGGGAGCACCAAAATTAAAATTAAAAATGGTAGCCGAATTTGGCTACCATTTTATATAGGAGACTAATAAATTATGAATCAAAAAGAAAAAATAATACAAGCTTTAAAGAAAAGGCCAATGAAACAATTGGAATTAGCTGAAGAATTATTTGGAGATAGAACAAAAGGTCCTAACATATATCAATCATTAAAGAAACTAGTAGAAGATGGGGTGGTTATTCGAAGTGGTCATTATCCATCAATTTATTCGCTTGCCGAAAGAGAAGAATATTCAACTTATGATGAAACAGACAAGATGGATACTTATATACTAAATAAAAAAGAAAAATTAGTACTAGAAAATTCAAATCAAGAAATTATCAATCATGTATATGAAAATCAAAATAAATCTTATAGTGATAAAATGGACACTACTAAACCAAGAACTAAATTAACTAAACAATTAGAGAAAAAAAGAAAAAGTCCTGAAGTACAAGCATTTAAAAGAAAAGTGCTTTTGTTTTTAAATGAAGTAAGTGCAAGTGAATCGATTAGGTATAAATTAAAATCTGATTTGGCCAAAAAAATTGATATGCCCTTTTACCATGAAACTGGAACAAGAATATCGACCGCATTAAGTCCTAAAGAAATAGCCAAGCAATACATATATTTACTTATTTCTTATAATGATTATGAATTTGCTGAAGAATTGCTTTCATGGTTAACAAAACAACAAGAACAAACATTACGTAAACTACATATAATATCTCAAAAACAAAAAGATAGAAAAATGAAATATCCAGGCGGAGTTATGGAACATCCAATACCAATTAACTATTCTAAAAATATGTTGTTAAGATATATAAAACATAAGCAATATAAAGAAGCTTGTAATTACATTGATTTTATGTGCACAGTGCCACAAATTTATCTTACAAAAGAAGAAGATAGATTGGTAAATGCAGTTAGTAAGGATAGTATGCCCTCTGATTGGAATTGGGAAAAAGATAACCCATATATTAGATATATAAAGGCTGGAATATCTGAAGAAATTTATCAATAAAACTAAAAATAAGTAGTGTCAAATATTTTTACTTTTCACTACTCGAAAGAATACGCTAAAAATGGTAAAATAGTAGTGGAAGTTAAGAGGGTGACTTCATTAAAAAATGACTTTGTAATACCTCTAGAATAGTGGAAAATAATTCTCCACTACAATTTCCACGCAATTTGCAAAAATCTCCACTGTCTAACTATTCCCAAAAGAGCATTAAATTCTCAATTTGGAATACATAAATCCCTTAATTAATGGAAAAATTAGGGTTTTGAGTACTTATATACTTGCCTTTGTGCATAGAGATGAAGATCTCAAAATCTAGTGGTAGCGATACTGTTATCGGTTCGATTCCGATTGGGAGCACCAAAATTAACATTAAAAATGGTAGCCGAATTTGGCTACCATTTTATATAGGGGGGATTTTAAGATGGTGTTTGAATGTAAGACATTTTCTAATGAAAAACCACGATAATATTCATATTTTTGTTGTTGAGGGTTTATTTGTATCATCTTGATTTATTGAGGAATTTACGATAACTTCATTTGAAGAGCAAGATGTAAGAGACATTAATCCTAAGATTAAAAATAGCAATGTTTTTTTATATGTTATTTAAAATTAAATCCTAATGAATCTATCCAACTAGTTACATCGTTACTGCTAGCATTTGAAGAGAATCGTTGTGGACTTAACCATGTGACATTTGTATTGTCTTTTGTTAAAGGGGTTAGGTTATTTAGATTAAATCCAGAACTAGCAGAAGTTCCAAAGGGGATGATTGTTTTATTTGAAAAATCGTTTTCACTAACGAAATTTTCAATTACCCAGCTTAATTGCTGCCACCATACAGGTGCTCCTAAAAATATATATTGAGCTTCATTAAAGCCAACAAAACTTGTTGTAGAAAGTTCCACATTTACTCTTTCACCATCTTGAATTTTAAGATGTTCTTCAACAACTCGACTATTTTGATTTGAATAATTTAAATCTTCACTCGTATATAGGTCTACTGGTTCAAGTTTATAGATTGCAGAATTAATATGTGTTGCAATAGTATTTGCTACTGATTCAGTGTGATTAGTAGCTGAAAAATAAACCACCATTGCATTTTTAACCAGCTCATCATCATTTTTAGGTTGATCTTCATTCTCATCTTCTTTAGGTTGTTCCTCTTTATCGTCTTCATTATTATCTTCTTCAATTGAAGGAGATGGGTTTGGATTAACATTATTATTTTCACTTGTTGAACAAGCTAAAAGTGAAAATGAACTTAATAAAGTAATAATTGAAAATAATATTTTTTGCATAATTTCACCTTCTTATATTT
>CAVKEL010000062.1:0-14895 GCA_963655445.1 Acutalibacteraceae bacterium
CAGTAATGTCGTATTTTTCGGTTGCTCCAACCATTTCAAGAGGTTGTTTTAAATCAAGAACTAAAACTTTAAATGGGAAATAATTATCAACAGGTTTTCCATTAACAACGATTTCTCCTTTGCCAGCTTTTAAATAAACTCTAGCAACGCTTGATTTTCTTCTACCAGTTCCGTAGAAAACATCATTTTTCTTAGCCATTATTTATTCCCTCCTAAACTTTTGAATTCAAGAACTTCTGGTTTTTGAGCTTCATGTTTGTGTTCGGCACCTTTGTAAACAAATAATTTCTTGAAAATTTGTCTACCAAGTCTGCCTTTTGGAAGCATACCCCAAACGACTCTTTGAACTAATTCATCAGAATATTGCTTTTGCATAACTTCTAATGATCTTTCTCTCATACCACCATTATAACCGCTAACGTTATAATATTTTTTATCAATAGCTTTGTGTGGAGTTCCCTTGCATGAAACCTTATCACTATTGATAACAATAATATAATCACCGCAATCAACATTTGGTGTATAAGATGGTTTTTCTTTGCCCATTAAATAAACTGCAATTTCACTTGCAAGTCTACCAAGTGGTTTATCAGTAGCATCAACTACATACCATTTACGGACAACTTCTTCTTTCTTAACATTTGTTGTTTGTCTAAACATTTACACATTCCTCCATAAAAAATTAAATCTTACCGGGACATAATTTTTAGATTAGTGCCGATTAATATTCTATACTTATAAAGTATAGATTACAAATAGAAAAACATTTTTATAGCGTGAAATTAACGATATTTTTATATTTTTGATGATTTTTTATTTGTTTATTAATTTTGAAACTTCTTAATGCCGACCATTTTATAGAAATCTTTAATCAAATCTTCAGTTTCTTTATCAATTTTAAGATACAAAAATTTATCTTCAAAATCTGATAAACTATCCTTTTGATAAAATGCTTCTGCAATTGATGCTGTCATTGAAGCTATTGTATCTGTATCACCTCCAATTGCTACCGCATTTCTAATTGCATCTTCAAGCGAATTTGAAATTAAAAAACAATAAATTGCAATTGGAACTGTATCTTCACATTTTGATGAAAACTTATAATTATTTAAAAGTGATCCAAAATTTAAATTAAAAATACATGGATAATATTCCTCAACCATTCGATTTTTTATTTCCTCTTTTGATGCACTGTTAAGTGCAAGATAAATTGAAATGGCAATTGCTTCTGCACCCTTTATTCCTTCAGGATGATTATGTGTTATTTCACTAATAGTTTTTGATAAAACCTTCACCTCATCTTCACTTTTAGCAACATATGCGACCGGAGAAATTCTCATTGCTGAACCATTTCCAAATGAATTATATGGGTCATGATTTGAATTCATGCACCAATTAAAAAACATATTTCCCCACCCCGCATATATATGATTTTTGCAAGTATCAACAAAACCTCTTATTAAATCTTTTTTAAATGAATTAAGAGTCTTTTCATCATATGAAATTGGATAATATTTCATCAAAACTTTTGCTACTTCAATTGTAAGATATGAATCATCTGTCATTCTTGAATCCATATTAAAAATCTCAAAATCTTTTGTTTTAATCGAAGTAAATTCATACATGGAACCAACCATATCACCTATAATAGCGTCTAACATATTGTACCCTTATCCATTAATTATGTAGGGGGTAATGTTTAAAATTGCAAGAATATTTTAAAAGAGCAACCATTATAGCAGCTCAAAATTTTATAATAATTTATTTTTAATATATACGTAATATTCTCCAAATGGGAAATTTTCAAGACTTAAACATTTATATCCTAATGTTGCATAAAGTCTTTGGGCTTTCCTATTATCTTTGTCGACCAAGAAAATTATAACGTATCCTTCAAATTTTTCTTCTAATAATTCAAATAATTTTGTAGCAATACCTTGATGTTGATAATTAGGATCAACCATAAGTCTGCAAAAACCAATAAATCTTCCTTGATATGTATCAAGTTCATATTTATGAAGATAATCTTTAGGAAAACCATCGAAACAATCTTTAAAAAATTCTTCTTCTCTTTCAGTTGCAATATAACCAACAACTTCATCACCATCTAAAGCAACTAAAGTACTATCTTTATTTCTTAAATCATCAAGAATAATTTCCATATTTGGATATTCTTCGCTTTGATAAATATTTAAATTATTCTCTTTAAATTGCTCACGAACTTTTTTGAGCAAATTCATTACTCCATAAAGAAAATCGGGATTGCCCTTAACATATTTGATCATAAATTAGTCCTCTTTAAAAACTTTATCTAAATGCTCTTTAACGCCTTCTTTAATGTCGTCTCTTGATAAACTAACATCAATAACTGCTTCAATAAAACCTACTTTATCTCCGCAATCATATCTTCTTCCGATAAAATCATAAAAATAAACTGGTTCTTCTTTCATTAAATTAGATATTGCGTCAGTTAATTGAACCTCTCCACCCTTGCCTTTTGGAGTGGTTTCAATTTTATTAAAGATTTTATAATTAAAAACCCATTTACCAAGAGAAGCTAAATCGCTAGTTGCTTCTTCTGGTTTTGGTTTTTCAACAATACCTTTTAATTTATAAGTTCTTTCATCGCTTTTTACTAAAACATCCATACATCCATATTTAGAAATTTGTGAATGTTCAACAAGTTGACCGCCAACAATAGTATGACAACCAAATTTAACAAAAGCATCAATCATTTGTTTTACAGGAGGTTCTTCTTTATATAAACAAATATCATCACCGCAACAAACTACAAAATTATTTTTACCAATAACTTCTTTTGCTTGCAAAACTGCATGGCCTAAGCCTAAAAGTTCTTTTTGTTCTACATAATAAAAATTTGCTTTTTTAGAAGTTTCATGAATGATTTTTGCGTATTCATTCTTACCGCTTTCGCGGAGCTCTGCTTCATATTCTTCATCTATTTCGTAATATTTTTTAATTGATTCTTTCCCTTTTGAAACAATAAAAACGATATTTTCAATTCCACTATCAACTAGTTCTTGAACAATATAATCAAGTGTTGGTCGATCTACAATTGGCAACATTTCTTTAGGAATTCCTTTCGTAATAGGAAGAAATCTTGTTCCTTTACCTGCGCAAGGAATTACTGCCCACTTAACACTATCCATATCCATCTCCTATTTATAAAGATATTATATAAAAAATTCCATGCTATTGGGCATGGAATTTATTAAATTTTAAATTATAAATTAACGTTATGATAAACTGCTTGAACGTCTTCGCAATCATCTAAATCTGCAAGTAAATCATTGAATTTACGTTTATCTTCTTCTGCAAGTTCAATTTTTTCATTTGCAAGAAGTGTTGATTGACAATATTCATAATCCTCTACACCAAGATCTTTTAATGCAGCTTTTGCTTTATCTAAATCGCCAGGAGCTACTACAACTTCAGCTTCGCCACTATCTAAATTGATTTCTTTAACATCAACATCGCCAAGAACAAGGGCTTCTTCAAGTGATTCTTCGGTTCCATCAAATTTGAAATCCATTAAACCAACTTGATTAAAGTTATAAATAACACTTCCTAAGTGTCCACCTTTTCTTGTTACTGCTGTACGAACGCCTATTAATGCACGATTTGTATTATCGGTTAATGTATCGATAACTAATAAACTACCTCCAGGTCCGAAAGCTTCATATCTACCTTCTAAGTAATTTGTAGCTTCACCACCTTGTGCTTTCTTAATAGCTCTTTCAATAACATCTTTTGGACAGGATTTTCGATATTTATCAATAGCAGCACGTAATGCAAGGTTGCTATCTGGATCTGGACCCTTCTTTGCAGCCATGTAAATTTCTTTGGATGCACGCATGTAAATTGCGCTTTTTGCTTTTGCTGTTGCAGCCATTGCTGCAGCTCTAACTTCAAAATGTCTTCCCATATAAATATCTCCTCCGCAATATAATACTACTCTAAACCCTTATTTTCTATAATTAAATTAATAGAAAATAGGCATTAATAATCTACTTTCTTTAAAAATAATCCATGAGGTGGAGCAGTATACGTAATAATATCTCTCTTATTAGAAACTAATAAATTATTTACGTAATTTAATGATATATGGTCACGTCCAACTTCAATTATTGCCCCCATGAGTTTCCTAACCATATATTTCATAAATCCATTGCCTTTAAATTCAACCAAAATATGCTTATCCTTTGTTTGTTTAAAAGAAATTTTATAAATAGTTCTAACAAAGTTATCTTCTTCATCTTCTTTTTTAGAAGTAAAGTTTTTGAAGCAATGTTCACCAATGAATAAATTTGCGCATTTTCGCATCTTTTTAAAATCTAGGTCCTTAATGTTGTATTCATAACTTCTTAAAAATGGATTATATTCTCCACTATTAATTACATATAAATATGTTTTAGATTTGCATGAAAAACGTGCGTTGAAATCATCATCTACATGATTTATTTTTTTAATATAAATATCGTTTGGGAGCATTTTATTTAGACTATTTCTAAACTTTCCTAAATTAATTTTTTCATCATAATCGAATGTAGCAACTTGATTTAAAGCATGAACTCCTCTATCAGTTCTTCCGGATGCATAAATTTTCGTTTCTTTATTTAAAATAGTAGATATTGATTTTTCTACTACCTCTTGAATAGTGTCTTTTTCATTTTCTTGAATAGCATATCCAAAATATTTCGAGCCATCGTATGAAAAGATAATCTTAAATTTCATACTAGAAAGTTCCCCCAATGCCAAAGAAAGAATTTAAAAAATCATAATTAAAATTGCTGTAGAGCACGCATGCACTTATACCGAGTCCAAGAATAATAATTAAAATAATTAAACAAATTAAATCTCTTAAACTAAAATGTAATTCTCTATACCTACTTCTTTTTGCATATGGATCATACCCTCTTGCATCCATAGCCAAAGCAAGTTCATCACTTCTAGAAAAACAACTAACTAAAAGAGGAATAATTAAAGTTGTTATAGATTTAATTTTTTTAGAAATAAAACCACGATTATAATCTACACCACGAGATTTTTGAGCTCGCATAATTCTATTTGCCTCTTCAAGCAATGTTGGAATAAATCTTAAGGCAAGAGAGATGGTCATAGAAACTACTTGAGTTGGGAACTTAAAAATTCTCAAAGGCGTTAAATACCATTCAAATGCATATGTTATATCTAAAGGACTAGTTGTGGTTGTTAAAATCATTGTTAAAGCAATCATTAAAACAATTCTTAACACAACTTTTAAAGAATTAAATAAAGCTTCATAATAAATTGTAAATCCATTAGGAAAAACAATCATTTTATGTGTGTATTCTCCATAAGGTATCAAACAATTAATAATTATCAAAAATAACATCATAAACCATAATGTATTTAAAGATTTTATAAAACTAAAAAATGAAACCTTCGATATAATCATGATAATTGCAATAATGACTGCAATAATTCCAAGCATGAAAAAAGTATTTGCAAAATTTCCATAACTCAAAAAAACAATCACCATAAGTGCGATTAATGCAAAAATTTTTAAACGACTATCTAATTTATGAATAATCGTATTTGTGTTTCTATACTTTCCAAATACTCTATCCATTTTTATTCTCCAAAACTATCTCATCAATTAATGAATTAAAATCATTTATTGATACTAAATCTTTATTAAATCCATTATCTTTCAATGCTTTTTTAAACTTATATAAAGTTGGAATTTCAAGACTATAAGTTTCAATATCTTTATCATTAAATAATTTATCAGGCGTTGTGACTTTAATTAATTTTGCATCATTTAAAACGACAACTTTTTTAGCGTAATTCATAACGACATCCATATCGTGGGTTACTAAAATAATTGTTTTTCCATCACTATTTAATTTTTTAATTAAGTTCATAATTTCAATTTTTGAAGATGGATCTAAACCTGCTGTTGGTTCATCTAACACTAAAATATCTGGATTAGAAGCCAAAATTCCAGCGATAGCAATTTTTCTTTTTTCACCTCCAGAAAGTTCAAAAGGTGATCTTGTGAAATAATTTTCACCAATTCCCACACTTTTTAAGGCTTCAATTGAAACTTTTTTCGCTTCTTCTTCGTCAAAACCAAAATTTCTAGGCCCAAACATAACATCTTTCAAAACATTTTCTTCAAACAATTGATATTCTGGAAATTGGAAAACCATTCCAACTTTTTTCCTTAATAAAAACAACTTTTTGCTTCTTCTTTTTTTATCTTTTGAAACAACAAATTCATCGATAATTACTTCTCCTTCATCAGGAAGCAATAAACCATTTAAAATTTGCATTAAGGTAGATTTACCAGCGCCAGTTTTACCAACAACAGCAACAAAATCCCCTTTATCTATAGTAAAAGAAATATCTTCTAAAGCTTTAAAAGACTCATTTTTGCTTACAAAATAGGTATATGAAACATTTTTTACTTCGATTTGCATATATACCTCGCTAATTCTTCAATTGAATTTATTTCATTAGGAACAATAATCCCCTTTTTTTTCAAACTATTTTTAACTTTAATAACAAATGGAATATCTAGACCTATTTTTGTTAAACTCTCTGAATCGCTAAAAATGTCTTCAGGTTTTCCATCTTTAAACAATTTACCTTTATTTAAAATAATTACTCTATCCGAGTTGTATGCTTCTTCAATATCATGGGTAATTGAAATAAATGTTAATTCTTTATCTTCTTTTTTCATATCAAAAATGAGTTTTTTAATATCTTCGACACCTTCTGGATCAAGCATGGATGTTGATTCATCAAAAATAACAATTTTTAATCCTAAGGCCAAAATTCCTGCAATTGCAACTCTTTGTTTTTGACCACCAGATATTTCACTTGGCTCCTTATCTAAAAATGCATCCATATGAACCTTTTTAGCATATTCTTGAACTAATTCATGCATGCGTTTAGTCTCAACATTTCTATTTTCTAAACCAAAAGCAATATCATCTTCAACGGTTGATCCAATAAATTGGTTATCTGGATTTTGAAAAACGATGCCAATAGTTCTTCTAATATCTGCAACATTTTTATCATCTTCTTTAACGCCATTTAATAAAACTTCACCACTAGTTGGTTCGAGTAAGTAACATAAAAGTTTAGCAAGAGTTGATTTGCCACTTCCATTATGACCAATAAGAGTTACATATTCGCCTTTTTCAATAGAAAAAGAAACGTCGTCTAAAGCTTCGACGTTTTTTTCATATTCATAGGTTAAATTTTTTACTTCAATTACTGCATCTTTTTTCATTACTTTAAAATTACTTCTTTTACTTTTCCTTGGTATTTTTCATATTTAATACCAGCTAAATCAAGCATTTTCTTGCTTGCTTTAATGCCTACCGTATCAGCATACTTATCATCTAAATAAATAATCTTTTTTATTCCTGTTTGAATAATTGCTTTTGCGCATTCATTACATGGAAATAATGTTACATAAACTGTACATCCATTTACAGAACTGCCATTTCTAACATTTAAAATAGCATTAAATTCAGCATGACAAACATATAAATACTTGTTATCCAAACCTTCATTTTTATTCCAACTTAAATCTTTATCATCTAAAGATCTAGGCATACCATTATACCCAATTGAAACAACTTTGTGATCATTATCTACAATAACTGCACCTACTTGACTTGAAGGGTCTTTACTTCTTTTGCTCGCAATTATTGCCATAGCCATAAAACAATCATCCCATGAAATTCTATCCATAAATTACTCCTTTAAAAGTTGTTTAACAATTTCTACCATCTTATTCATTTGAGTTAAAGAAACAAACTCATATCTACCATGAGGATTAAAATCGCCAGTTCCTAAATTTGGACATGGTAAACCCATATAAGTAATCATAGCACCATCAGTTCCTCCTCTAATTGGAGTATGTGCAAGTTTGGTTTTACATGCAAGATAGGCTTTATTTATAAGTTCTATACCCTCTGGATGTTCTCTAAAATAATAAGCCATGTTTTTATAATCATCATTAATTTCAATAGTAATTTCAGCCTTAGAATGTAATTTTTGTAAGTCTTCAGCACACTTTATCATTAATGACTTTTTATTTTCGAGCAATTTTTCATCGTGATCACGAATGATATATTCAAGACTGGCCCGCTCAACATCGCCATTTATTGAACATAGATGAATAAATCCTTGATAACCATCTGTTTTTTCAGGAACTTCATCTTTTGGCATCATTTCTTGGTATTCCGAAGCAATAGAAGCTGCGTTTTCCATAACATCTTTTGCAGATCCTGGATGCACACCTACGCCTTTAATAGTGATTGTTGCACTTGCAGCATTAAAGTTTTCATGATTTGCTTCATATATCGATTCACCATCAAGAGTAAAACCAAAATCGGCTTTTGCTTTAGAAACATCAAAATGTTTCCAACCGCCACCAATTTCCTCATCTGGAGTAAAGCAAATACTTAAATTAAAAGTAAATTCATCTATATGAGAAATATAATACTTTGCAACTTCAAAAATAATTGCTACTCCAGCCTTATCATCGCCACCAAGTAAATGTTCACCATCAGTCACTAATAAATCTTCACCTATCAATTCTTTCATAAATGGGAAAACTTTTGGGCTTAAAGTATATTTTTTGTTTAAAGTTATATCTTCACCTTGATAATTACAAACTTTTTTAGGATTTTGAATCCCACCGATTAATGATGGAGAAGTATCCATATGTGCAATTAAGCAAATAGTTTTTTCTTTAGCTGCATCAATAAAACCATAAACCAATCCAAATTCATCTTTATAAGCATTATCAACACCTAACTCTTTAAGGTCATCAACTAACATATCTGCAAAAACTAATTGAGAATTAGTCGAAGGATAAGTATTTGATGTTTCACTACTCATTGTTTCAAATGAAATATATTTTTTAAATCTTTCTTCTAATGTCATATCTAAGCTCCCAAAACTTTTACTTTTAAGTTTTTAAATTTTAGTAAAGGAATTGAACTATTTTCAGTAATTCCAAGTGATTTTATTGAAACAACTAATTCTTTTGCATCTTTAAAGTAAATTTCATCAACAGAATAACCAACTTCCTCTTCACTAGCAAACACAACTGTCTTATAAACTTTTCCATCAATAGAAAAATCAATTTTTGGTGCTGATGTATATGTTGCATTCTGAGAATCAATTGATGCAACGTATGAAAAATCGAGTATGAGTTTTTGATAGTCATTGTTGAAACTATTTAATTTTTCTAAATCTATCTTAAATAATTCTTTAGAACTAGAATTTGTTTTATAAATTTCACCATCTTTTTCAATAGATGAGTTAAAACAATTGTGAGAATCACCAATTGTATAATAACTTGTACTGGTGGAATCTATTCCAATAACAATTTTATTATCGTAAATCCATTGATAATTAGGAGTTGCTGAACAATAAGAAATAAATAGAATTGTGCCTAAAAGGATTGGAGCTGCCAATAATAAATTAAATAAAATATTGCTTCTCTTTTTTGTGTTAGTTTTGTTTTCGTTTTCCATACTTGCCACCTTCGTCAATAATTATACTTAAAAGTATAATTAAATAAAATAACATAATAAAAGCCACCTTTTAATAGATGGCTTATTGCAATTAGGCGTTCTTAAGGAAAACTTTATATGCTTCGTAAGCTTCGTAAACATCAACTTTGGCTACTATTTCCATTGGAGAATGCATATTTAAGACTGGAACGCCCGCATCAATAACATTCATATTTAAATTAGCTAAGATATAGGCTATTGTTCCGCCTCCGCCTTGATCAACTTTTCCAAGTTCTGAGGTTTGATAATAAATATTTCCTTTATCCATAATATCTCTTAAATGAGCGATAAATTCTGCATTTGCATCATTACAACCACTCTTTCCTCTGGCGCCAGTATATTTATTAAAAACAATTCCTTTACCTAAATAACATGAGTTTTTAGCTTCGCATACACTTAAGAATAATGGATCGCTTCCTGCAGAAACATCACTACTTAGCATGTTAGAATTACTTAAACATTTTCTAAGTTTTAATTCACTAAATCCTTCCACTTTGTCGATAACTTCGCTAATTGCATCTTCAAAGAATTTGCTTTGAGCACCAGTTGCTCCAATGCTACCAACTTCTTCTTTATCAACTAAGACACAACATGAAGTTCTATCAACATCTTCCATTTCTAAAATTGCTCTAAATGATGTAAAAGCGCAAACCCTATCATCGTGACCATATGCTGCAACCATACTTCTATCAAGACCATATTCTTTAGCAGGGAATGCAGGAACAACTTCAATTTCACTCGAAACAAAATCTTCCTCTTCAATTACATATTTTTCTTTTAAAATTTTTAAAACATTAGCTTTTACAGCATCTTTTTCCTCATCTTTTAATGGATATAGACCAACAGTAACATCAAGATTTTCTCCAGGAATAACTTCAGAAGCCTTCTTTTGCATTTGATCTGCTGAAAGATGTATTAACAAATCTGAAATACCGACGACTGGATCACCTTCATTTAAACCAATATTAACATCAATCACAGTTCCATCTTTTTTACAAACAACACCAACTAATGCAAGAGGAATTGTAACCCATTGATATTTTTTAATTCCACCATAATAATGTGTATCTAATAAAGCAAAATTAGTTGATTCATATAAAGGATTTTGTTTTAAATCAAGTCTTGGCGAATCAATATGAGCACCTAAAACATTAATCCCATCTACTAAACTATTTTTGCCAACAACAAATAAAACAATATTTTTGTTTCTGTTTATAGCAAAAACCTTATCTCCTTTTTTGAGTGATTTAAATTCTTCAATAGATTTAAAACCATGCTCACGTGCTACTTTTTCAACGTATTTAACAACTAATCTTTCATTTTTACAATTAGATAAAAAATCAATATAGTCTTTGTTAAAAGCATCTAATTTTTCCTTATTTTCGTATTTCTCGAATGCATATTTATCGTACATTTGACATCTCCTTTTCTTTGCTAAATAAATACTAAATGTTATAAAAAATTTGTAAAGATGCTATCATATTTTCATGAAAACAAAATATATTATTGATGCACACGCACATTTAGCGTATTGGCCAACACTTAAAGATTGCCAAGATAATTTGTTAAACAGCAATAAAAAATACAAAATCAATTATTCTTTAATTAGTTTTGCATCTTATGAATTCCCAGAAGAAAATGATTCAAGAGTAAGACTCGTACAACAAATAATCGGTTTTAACAAATGTGCAGAATTTGTTAGAAAACATTCAAAACAATTTGGAATGCTTTGTTGGGTGAGGCCCCACACCGAAAACAACATTAAAGAAGTGGAAAATTTTATAATAAATAATCGTGATATTATTTACGGAATTAAAGTTCACCCATATTGTTCAAGAATCAAAGTAACTGACCCTCTTTTAATACCATATTTTAAACTTGCAGAAAAATATGATTTGCCAGTTTTAGTTCATACAGCAGCAGATAAATATTCAAAAATTAAATATTTAGCAGAAGTTGCAAAAGAATGGCCACATTTGAATTTTATTGCAGCACATGCTGAACTTTTATCAAATCATAAAGAATGTATGAAATATATGCTCACGTATAAAAATATCTTTGTTGATACTGCTTGGGTTGATATAAAAACCACTAATGAATTTATCAAAAACGGATTAGTTGATAGAATTATTTTTGGAACAGATAATCCAATAGATGGAGAAATAACTTTAGACAACAAAATATATGCGGATTATTTCAATAACAATCTCGAACTCAGTCAAGAAAATATTGAAAAAATTATGTATAAGAATGCTTTAAAAATTTATAACATTAATCCTAAAGTATTCAAATAAATTATTACAATGTGAAGTGGGCAAGTTTTCCCACCATCATTACAACTATCGCTACCTCCACCGGAGGTTTTTTTAGTTAAACTTAAAATTAAAATAACAAGGGCAATAATCAAAACAAGTGCAACTATGAATATAATTAAAGCTTTCTTATTCCATTCTATTTTATTAATTGTTTCTTTCTTTGACTCATTAGGATTCACTTCTTCTATTTTATTTTCATCTTTATTTTCCATTTTCATTTGCCTCCAAAGTTTTTTCTTTACAATCTAATACTTCATCTTTAACAAGAGCACCTTTAACATTTGAAAAAGTTGTTACATTCAAAATAACACAAATTAAAATTATGTGAACAAAACAGGCTAAAAAGCCAACTATACTTTGAACTAAATAAACAAACCAAAAATGATAATTCAAAACAAAAGATTTAATTAAACTGCTTACTGGTATTTTAAAAACAAAATATGTTAAAAAAACCGCAGTAGCAATTGTATAAATATTGTAGTATTTATTAATTTTTGCAGTTTTGAATTTACTCTTTATTAAAACAACGCCTACAACATAAATAATTGATAATCCAAATGACCCAAAAATCATTAAATATCTAAGCCAATCTTCAATAACATATTCTTTTTTGCCACTTTCACTATGAATGGAATTATTAAGCGAAAAATAAATTGTGATAAATGTAGAAATTAAAAACAATATACAAATTAACGATATTGGATATTTTTTCTCATATTTATTATTGAAAACTTTGTAGATTAAATAAGGCATTAGACCTGTTAACGAAGCAGGAATTGTAAAAAGCGGATTAAATGCTCCGCCTTGAGGGACCAATAAGGCTCCAAAAACATCGCAAAACGTACCTACTAAAAACCCCCATAAAGGACCCAAATAAAAGGAACTAAACATTACAATAGAAGGATTTAATGAAACTTTCAAAAAAGGCAAACCAAAAAGTGATGGCAGTGAAACAAACCTTGAAAGAATAATTCCGATTGCTATAAATAAAGCGCTATAAGAAATTTTATAAATAATTGTCATTTTTTTCATACTTAATTTCTCTTCATAGCTTTATTTAAATTACGATTAATATCTCTCTCCTTAATTGTTTCGCGTTTATCGTAAAGCTTTTTGCCCTTTCCTAATGCAATTTCAATTTTGCAAAGACCTTTTTTTAAATAAACTTTAGTAGGTATGATAGAAAAACCACTTAAGGTAACTTTGCTAGCAAGTTTGCTAATCTCTTTTTTGTGAAGTAATAATTTTCTTGTTCTTAAAGGTTCATGAGTAAAAGAACTTGCTTTATCATAAGGAGCAATATTCATGTTTAAAATATAAGCTTCTCCATTTTTGATGATGATATATGAATCGCTTATATTGCATCCGCCATTTCTTATAGATTTAATTTCGCTCCCAACAAGTTCGATTCCGCATTCTAAAAAATCACTTAAAAAATAATTAAATGATGCTTTTTTGTTCTGTGTTACTACTTTTCTTCCTTCTACTACTTGTTTCATGCCCCAAATTATAATTTATTTTTTTAATAAATTATAGAAAAACAATAAAATCTTATATTATCTAAACATTAAATTTTGTCTTTGTTTATTTTATAAAAAACATCAACCATTCTATCAAGGTTTGCTCCATTCACTTGGTTAATTCTTTGTGTAGAAATCATTTTTAATTCTGGACGTTTTTTACTCGCTATCTTAAAGATAGTTTTTATAAATGATTTTTTCATCCCTTTATATCTTTCGATATCGAACCCTCCAGGAATTAAATAAAGTCTTAGATGATATAACTCTAAGCCATTAGCCATAATAACATTATCTTTTTTCTCACTTGTTGCAGGTTCAATTCCAACTGCAAAAACAAAAATGTTTTTGTTTTCCATTTTGTTATATTTTTTTAAAAATTTACTTAGGCCAACAATGACATTGTTACGTAATGGCCCCATAAAAATGATATTATCAGCTTCTTTAATATTTTTTGTTTTTAACTTCTTGATATCATAAACCTCTTCACATTCAATTCTTGGTGCTAGTAAGTCTACATATTCCTTTGTAAATCCTGTATTTGATTTGTAATAAATAATAGTTTTCATAAAAGAGATTATACCACTTTAAAAGCAGAATAAAATCATATTGACAGTTGAATGGTTGCTCAACTATAATGATTCAGGAGGAAATATTATGGGAAAGATACAAGATAGCAATTTTAATGAAATAAGTGCTGATACATACTTAAATATGGCAACGTTTTTGAAGGTTTTTGGTGATGAAACTCGCTTAAAAATTTTGTTTTTATTAAATGATTCTGAGTATACAGTTACCGATTTATGCAAAGTTTTGATAATGTCTAAATCCGCTATTTCACATCAATTAAAAACACTTAAAGACAATAGAATTGTTAAAATTCGTAAAGTTGGGAAAAATGTGTATTTTTCATTAAACGACGAACATGTTTCACAAATTTTAGAAACAACAAAATCCCATATAATGGAGGAATAATCTCATGAAATTCATAAAAGAACATTTATTTTTAATACGTTTTATAACAGCTTTACTTTTATTAATAATTTCAATAATTATTAAATATGTAGCTCCAGATTATATTCTATATGTATCACTGCCATTAACACTTGTTGGTTATGTAATAATAGCATACGATTTAGTTATTGAAATGTTTGAGGGCTTTAAAGAAAAAGAAATTTTTAGTGAAGAAACCTTAACAATAATTGCATCAGTTGCAGCAATTACAATTGGCATTATTAGTGGCGAAGGAGAATTCGTTGATGGTTTAGCAGTTGTCTTGTTCTTCCAACTTGGGGAACATTTCGAAGATTATGCTTTAGATAATTCTCGTAAATCCATCGAATCTTTAATGGAATTAAGACCAGATTACGTAAGATTATTAATTGATGGAAAAGAAGAAACGGTTGATCCATCAAAAGCAAAAATTGGCGATTTATTCATTGTTAAACCAGGTGAGAT
>CAVKEL010000063.1:0-6750 GCA_963655445.1 Acutalibacteraceae bacterium
AAGCGGTACGCGAGCTGGGTTCAAAACGTCGTGAGACAGTTTGGTCCCTATCTGTTGTGGGCGAAAGAAGTTTGAATGGACTTGTCCCTAGTACGAGAGGACCGGGATGAACATGGCAACGGTATATCAGTTGTCTCGCCAGAGGCATGGCTGAGTAGCTGCCCATGGAATTGATAAACGCTGAAAGCATATAAGCGCGAAGCAGACCATAAGATTAGACTTCTCATTCGTAAGAAGTAAGTGCCCTCCAAAGTTAGGAGGTTGATAGGTTAGAGATGTAAGTGTCGTAAGGCATTCAGTCGACTAATACTAATAGCACGAGGACTTAATTTCTAAGATTTTAACCTTGAGTTAAAAAAATCATAAAATTTTTCGGTAAGACATGTATAAAATATAAATATCTAGTTTTCAGAGAACAAGAGTTCTCTCAAGTAAGTCTGGTGACGATGACACAGTGGACACACCTCTTCCCATCCCGAACAGAGAAGTTAAGCACTGTAGTGGCGAAGGTAGCCGAAAGGTAAGAATAGCACGTTGCCGGGCTTTTTTTTGGAAATTTTTAGTACATTAGAAAATCTTTTTAATGATTATAAATTATGATATAATTTATTATCCATAAAGGAATTAATATGGTAAACGAATCAAATACAAATAAAACTAATATAGAAATTAGTTTAAAAGATATAAGTGGGTATATAGGAGACATATGTTGCGAGACATATGGCGTTTTGGGTTTGGTTTCAAGTAAAAATCCTATCGATGTTATTTTAAAAAGAGAAAAATATAGTGAAGGAATAGGTGTTTATAAAATTGGTTCAAAATACAATGTTGATATTCACCTTGCAGTCGCTTATGGCGTTAAGATCACAGAGGTTGCTAGTGAAGTTAGCAATCGTATTTTATATTTTTTAAATAAACAATTTCATGGTTTATTTAATAAAATAAACGTATATGTTGAAGAATTGCGTGATCTTTAATAATTTAAATTGGAGCATATAAAATGAAAGTTATTAATGGGCAAAAATTTAAAATGTTGCTGATATCTGCAGCAAATAATTTATACAATCATTATCCAGAAATTGATGCATTAAATGTATTTCCAGTTCCTGATGGTGATACTGGAATGAATATGAATTTAACTATGTCTAGTGGTGCAAAAGAAATTATGAACCGTAACGACACAAGTATATATGAAATTTCTAAAGTCTTTTCTAGAGGCCTTTTAATGGGCGCTAGAGGAAATAGTGGTGTTATCACATCTCAAATTTTTAGAGGTATTAACCAAGCTTTAGAAGGTAAAGAAGAAGTTAATGCTATAGATTTAGCTTATGCATTTGATAATGGTAGGAAAGTTGCTTATAAGGCTGTTATTAAACCTGTAGAAGGTACAATTTTAACAGTTATAAGAGAATCCAGTAATTATTTACTGGAAAAGGTTGACGAAAAAACCACAATCGAAGAAGCTCTCGATTTAATACTAAAGGAAGCAAAGGCTTCACTTGCTAGAACTCCAAATTTATTACCAGTTTTAAAAGAAGTCGGCGTTGTTGATAGTGGTGGTGCAGGTCTTGTTAAAATATTTGAGGGTATGGATTCTGCCGCACATGGTGAATTTGTTGAAAAAAATGCAGCTACTGTAATAGATGCTAAAAGTAATGAAGAAGAGAAAAATGATGATACAGTTGTATATGATGCAGATTTTATTTTAAAACTTGGCCCAAAAGGAACTAAAAAGCCATTCCAAAATGCTAGATTCACTAGCGTTATAAGTGGAAGAGGAACAAATTTTGATTTAACGCAAAATGAAAATATTATTAAAGTTCATATAAAAACACAAGATATTGGCGAAGTTATCTCTTATGCACAAAACTTTGGTGAATTTGTTTCTTTAGATGTAAAGAGTAGTATCACTCCTATTGAGGATAATACAAACAATTCTTCAACTAAGGATAACGAAGAATTAGATGATAAAATTGAATTGATCAATGAATATGCACTTGTGGCTACAAGTAGTGGTCCAGGTATTGATAAATTTTTCCACGATGTAGGTGTTAATTTTATTGTTTCTGGCGGGCAAACTATGAATCCATCTACAGAAGACTTCTTAAAAGTTATTAAAGAAACTAAAGCTAAAACAGTTTACGTTTTCCCAAATAATGGAAATATTATTTTAGCAGCAAATCAAGCAAAAGATGTTTTGAAGGACAAAGTTGATGTTGTTGTAATTCCGACAAAGACAATTATGCAAGGTATTGTTAGTAGCATGATGTTTACCTCTGATGTTTCTAAAAATGAAAATATTAAAAACATGGAAGAAGCGATTAAATCAGTTAAATCTGGAAGTGTTACATTCGCTATAAAAGATACCGATATCAATGGAGTTCATGTTGGTAAAGATGAATTTATGGCAATTAAGGAAAGCAAGGATATTATTTTCTCTAATTCAGATAAAATGGTTACTTTTAAAACTTTAATTGAACAATTAGTAGATGAAAATTCTGCTATTATAACTGTAATTCTGGGAAAAGATATTACTAGCGATGAAGAAAACGAAGTTTCTTCTTATTTAAATGAAAAATATGAAGATTTTGATATTGATATAAGAAGAGGTGATCAACCTATTTATAGTTTTTTAGTCGGTGTTGAATAAAAAAATAATAAATTTTCAAATTTTTCGGTAATATTTCAAAATTCTCCTCATTAATATTAGTGAGGAGGCTTTTTATGATTTTAAATAGAAGCTTTAAATATCGAATTTATTTGAACTCTAAGCAAAAGAATAATTTTGCTGATTTATATTTTAAATGCGTTACATTATTTAATCTTTTGTTAGATGAGAAAGAAACAAAAATAAATTCAAATGAAGATGAAGGTATTTTTTTAAAAGAATTTATAAAAAAATACCATGATTTAGAAAAAGGTAATTTCATTGCATATATGTCAGTTTATAGACTTGTTAATCAATTAATTAAAAAATATAAAATGGGTTATATAAGAACATATCCAAGCAAAAAAAGCTTAGTAAAATATCCAAAGAAAATACATTTTGATATAAAGACAAAGTTTGCATTAGATGAAAATAATAAACACATTATGTTAGATAGGATTGGAACCTTTAAAATAAAATACCATCGACCATTGCCTGCTTATTTTTATATAAGGAATGTAATTATTGAAGAAAAAAGTGAAGGGAAGTATTTTATAAATATTGGAATAAGCGAAAAAAAGATTGATAAAAATAATGAAATATCAAATGCTATTGGTCTAGATTATTCTTCTCCGCATCTATTTGTAACTAGCGAAAATAAAAATGGCGATAAATATTTAGTTAGAGATTATTTAGAGGATAAGATTAAGAATGTTAGAAGAAAAATGCATAATTGTAAATTTAATAGCAAAAATTATTTAAAACTGAAATACAAACATGAAAGGTTGAATCAAAAAGTTGCAGACAAAAGACTACATTTACTAAATGAAGCTGCAAATTCAATTTTAAAAAAATATGATTTAATCGGTGTTGAGACACTATCCTTGTCTAAAATAGCTCAAAACCATCATCTTGGCAAACATACTTATCAAAATGCATATGATAAATTTATTAAAGTTTTAGAATATAAAGCACTTATGCAAGGCAAAAAAGTAATAAAAGTTTCTCAATTTTTCCCTTCATCAAAAGTATGTTCCAATTGTGGTCAGATTAATGAAAATTTATCTTTAGATGATAGGACTTATTATTGTTCGTGTGGGTTTAAAATTGATAGAGATCTAAATGCAGCAATAAATATCAAAGATAAGGCGATATCCATATATGCATCAAAAAATGTCACATATGATAAAAACGTGACTAAATCATTAAAAAATGATTTCTAAATAAACCGAGAACCTTAGAGTATAGGGGGATAGCCCATTGAAACTTAAATCCTAATTTATTGAGTGGGAAGGTCAAACAACCATGCTACGGATAATTAAGCTACAATTGAGGTAGCTTATGCAATTTAAACATAACATGTTGCGCAAAATTTAAATGTCAAAGTCCTTTAATTTTAATATAATGTATGAGAGGCAAAAATTATGAAAATTGTAGTAGATATGATGGGTGGGGATTTTGGTTTAAAGTCAACGATTCCTGCTGTTAAAGATTTTTTAAAAAAACATAGTGATGTTCAAATATACGCTGTTGGTGATGAATCAATAAATTCTGAATTTAAAGATTATCCAAACGTAATTGTTGTGAATTCTAAAACTGTATTAAAAATGGATGTTGATCCAATGACAGCTTATAGAGATGAAAATAGTAGTTTGATGGTAGGTGTAAAAACTTTTTTAAGTGAAAAGTGTGATGCAATTGTTAGTGCTGGGTCAAGTGGTGCATTATTAACAGCTTCTATTTTTAAAATTAAAAGACTTAAAAATGTTGAAAGACCAGGTTTTATAACTTCTTTTCCTACTATTAATAAAGGCAAATATTTTGTTGTTTGTGATTTAGGTGCAAATAACGCTAATACAAAAGAAGAATTGCATCAATTTGCGAAAATGGGATCTTTATACTACGAATTCGTTTATAAAGAGAAAAATCCAAGAGTATATTTATTGAGCAATGGTACTGAAGATGAAAAAGGAAGCCCAGTTACAAAAGAAGCATTTAAATTATTAAAAGAAGATTCTTCAATTAATTTTAAAGGCAACACAGAAGGTAGAGATGCATTATTTGGCGATATCGATGTTTTAGTTTGTGATGGATTTTCTGGCAATATCTTTTTAAAGGCCACGGAAGGAACTGCAAAGGCAATGTCACACATGATGAAAGATGCATTTAAGCGTAACTTTATTAGTATGCTTGGGTATTTATGTTGCAAAAAAGGCATTACAGAAATGAAAGAAAAGATGGATTATAAAAATGTTGGAGGAGCTATGCTTGTTGGCGTAAATGGTGTTGTTATAAAAGCCCATGGAAGCAGTGATGATAAAGCATTTTTGTCAGCTTTGGAAGTTTCTTATAAGTTATCAAACGAAAAGATAATAGAAAAATTTGAAAAAGCATTAAATTAATATATGAAAAACTTGTATGATTTTTTAAAATCATTTGGCATAAATCCAAAAAATATTGAGTTATATGAAATGGCTTTTACCCATTCTAGTTTTAATAGTGATGCAAGAACTCGTCACCACGATTATGAAAGACTCGAATTTATGGGTGATAGTGTTTTAGGATTTGTTATTGCAAGTTTAATTTATAATTATCATCCAGAAATGAACGAAGGGGCCATGACAAAAGCACGTTCGACACTTGTTCAAACTGCTTCTCTTGCAAAAAAAGCCAGAGAATATCATTATGATGAATATATTCGTGCAGGTCATAGTTTAACAAAAGAACAAGCCTTAAAAAACGACCATATATTAGAAGATATTTTTGAAGCTGTTTTGGGCGCAATTTATGTTGATCAAGGCATTGAAATTGCTACTAAATATGTTGTCAATATGTTTGAAGATGATGTTAAAAAATTCACACCTACTGAGGTTAAGGATTATAAATCATTACTTCAAGAAGCTATGCAAGCAGAATATCGAGAGTCCGTTACATATAAAGTTATTAGTGAAAAAGGACCTCCTCACGATAGGACATTTGAAGTTGAAGTATATTTTAATGGACAAGCCTTAGGATCTGGGGTTGGCAAATCAAAAAAAGATGCTGAAAAAATGGCTGCAAAAAATGCATTAAGCAAGGTTGCAAAATAATATGGGATTATTTAAATTTTTAAAAGATAAGTTTTCAAAATCTGAAAAACAAAAAACTGTAGAAAAATATGAAAAAGGTTTAGCAAAATCTAGGCAAAATTTTTCTAATAAACTAGAAGCATTAACAAAAAAATATAAAGATGTTAATGATAGTTATTTTTCTGAACTTGAAGAAATTTTAATTGAAGCTGATTGCGGTGTTAATTTTTCTTTAAAAATCATTGATGAACTTCTTAATGAATCAAAAGAAAAGAATATTTCATCTCCAAAAGAGATTAATGAACTTTTAGTTGATAAGATGTTTTACAACTATTTAAAAGAAGGCGATGATATTCATAACGATATTATTTTCAATCATAAACCTGAAGTTCTTTTAATGGTTGGGGTTAATGGTGTTGGAAAAACAACATCTATAGCCAAATTAGCCTATAGGTATATAAATCAGGGGAAAAGAGTTTTACTTGTAGCTGGCGATACTTTTAGGGCAGGCGCTACTGAACAATTAAAAGTTTGGGCTGAAAGATTAAAGACTGAAATTGTCGTTGGAAAAGAAAATGAAGATCCTGCAAGTGTTGCCTATGAAGGCATTAAAAAAGGTCTTAAGGATGCATATGATTTAGTTATTATTGATACTGCTGGAAGACTTCAAAATAAACAAAATTTAATGGATGAACTTGCAAAAATTAAAAGAGTTATCAAAAAAGAAATACCATATAATATCGAATGTTTTTTAACTCTTGATGCAACAACAGGTCAAAATGGTATTTTGCAAGCAAAGGCATTTAAGGAATTAATTGATATAAGTGGGATAGTTATTACTAAGATGGATGGAACAAGCAAAGGCGGAATTATCTTGGCTATTAGGGATGAACTTCAAATCCCAGTTCGATTTATTGGACTTGGTGAAAAAATGGAAGACTTAGAAGAATTTGACTTAGATAAATATCTTTATGGGCTTTGTAGTGGACTAGTGGAAAATGAATAATATCGAAAAATTCAATTCTATAAATGATT
>CAVKEL010000064.1:0-3443 GCA_963655445.1 Acutalibacteraceae bacterium
ATAGGTCGTAATGCTCAAGGTGTCAAAATTATTAATTTGAAAGATAAAGAAACAGCGACATCATTTACAATTGCTCCTAAGAGTGAAGAAGAACCAATCAATGAAGAAAAAACCATTGATGAAGCTTCAAAAACCATAAATGAAACAGATAAGGCAGAATAATGAAACCATTAATTTTATCTAATGAAAAAAATAATTTTGAAGTATCTAGATTAAGAAAAGATTTAAAAGGATCTTTAGAATTAAATAATTTTCCTTATTCTGTTTCGGTTTATGATGAAACTTATTCTATCGCTCATTTTGTGACTATCGATGATTATAAAAAATATAAAAATGAAACTCCAAAAGGAACAAAAATTGTTTTAAGTCTCCTTTATTGTGAAGAAGATTATGATGGGAAAGTTCTAAAATTGAATCATGAAAAAAACTACAATATTTCAAAATTTGATGTTGATGCAATTAATAAAGTAGATTTAGTTTTTACACCAACATTAAAAACAAAACAACAACTCATTTTGTCGGGCGTGACTGTACCAATCGAAATTCTTTTGCCAGGTATTAATATTTCTAAATATTCTATAAAAAATACATACACTAGAAATATTGCTTATAGATATTTGAAGTGTTCTGAAGAATATTCGTTTATTACAACAGTTTTAAATTATGAGGATGTTGAAGCTTTTAAAAGGATACAAATTATTGCTTCTAAGTTTCCAAAAATTAAGTTTATTGCAATTGCTGATAGTAGAAATTTAAGTAGAGAAATTAAAAAGATTATTAAAAAATCTCCATCAAACCTTCAATTTCCAAGTGTGTTAGATGAAGATGTATATATATCTTTATTATTTAACTCAAAAGCTTATTTATTTATTAATTCAAATCCTGGCAACATTTTTCAAAGTTTGGAAGCAATGGCTAGTGGAACGCAAATAATAGCTTTAAATTCAGGAATTTATCCAGATATTGTAATTGATAAAGAAAATGGCTATGTCTATAATAATTTTGATTCATTAATCGATGGTTTTAATAAATTTATCAATAATGAATTAAGTCCAACTATACAAAAAGCAAAAGAATTTGCTAATGTTAATGCACTAAAAAATATAGGGGAAAAGTTAATAGAAATTTATAGAGGATTATAAGTATGAACGATTTAAATTATCTTATTGAGAACAAAGAAAAAGCAGAAAAACTTTTAAAAGGAAAGTTATATGATGTAAATCTTGATGATTTAGTTAAGCTTGTTTCTGAAAAGAAAGAACTACAAAAATTAACTGAGTCAAATAAAGCTGAACAAAATAAATTATCAAAATCTGTCCCTGAAGTTAAAAAAGCAGGTGGCGATGTTAATGCTTTATTTGCAAAAGTTAAAGAATTAGCAAATCAAAACAAAGAGAATGAAGAAAGATTAAAAGTTGTTGAAAAAGAAATTGATGATATTTGGTTTGCATTACCAAATCTTCCAGATGAAGATCTTCTTCCTGGTGGTAAAGAAAATAACAAACCAATTTATTCTTATAAAGAAAAACCAGTTTTCAACTTCCGAGTTAAAAATCATGTTGAACTTGCTGAATCTTTAGGCTTAATTGATTATAAAAGAGCAGCAAAAATTAGTGGAAGTGGAACTTGGGTTTATACAAATTTAGGTGCAAGACTTGAATGGGCTCTCATTAATTTCTTTATCAGTGAACATATCAAGGATGGTTTTGAATTCATCCTTCCTCCACATTTATTAAATTATGAATCTGGATTTACTGCAGGACAATTCCCTAAATTCGAAAAAGATGTATTTATTTTAGAAGAAGTGCAACCAGAAAGATTTTTACTTCCAACTGCAGAAACTGCGCTTGTAAATTTGCATCGTGATGAAATCTTAACTGATGATGAATTACCAAGAAAATATTTTGCATATACACCATGTTATCGTAAAGAAGCAGGATCATATCGTACTGAAGAGCGTGGTATGATTCGTGGATATCAATTTAATAAAGTTGAAATGGTTGAATATACAAAAGATGATGATAGCGATAGAGCTTTTGATGAACTTGTTGGAAAAGCAAAATCTTTAGTTGAAAAACTTGGGTTACATTTCCAAATTTCTAAGTTAGCTGCTGGTGATTGTTCACATTCAATGGCAAGAACTTATGATATTGAAGTTTGGATTCCAAGTATGGGAATTTATAAAGAAGTTTCAAGTGTTTCTAACGCAAGAGATTATCAAGCTCGCAGAGGAAAAATTAGATATAAAGATGAAAATGGAAAGATGCATTTCTGCCATACTTTAAATGGTAGTGGTCTTGCAACTTCTAGAGTTTTCCCTGCTATTTTAGAGCAATATCAACAAGAAGATGGAAGTGTTTTAGTTCCTGAAGTTCTTCAACCATTTATGGGCGGAATTAAGATTTTAAAACCTATAAAGAAATAGAAAATTAATAATATTTTGCTATAATAATAAAGCCATCATGAGTTTAACTTTCGAACCAGGTCAGGACAGGAATGTAGCAGCCTTAAGATTGCTTAAACTGTGTGATGGTTTTTTGTTGCAATTTTACAGTGTCAAAAATATATTTTTAAATATATAATATTTAAGAAAATTAGGAGGAAGAAATTATGCTAAGACTTAAAAACATATCAAAAGACTATATTATTGATAAAAAACCATTTCGGGCTCTTAAAAATATTTCTTTGAATTTCCCTAAAAGACAATTTTGTTGCATTCTTGGTCCTTCAGGATGCGGAAAAACAACATTATTAAATATAATCGGTGGATTAGATCAATACACTGAAGGTAATTTATATATAGATGGTAAATCAACAAAAGAATATAAAAGTAAAGATTGGGATAACTATCGAAATAAGAGAATTGGTTTTGTTTTTCAAAACTACAATTTAATTCCGCATCTTTCAATTTTAGAAAATGTCGAACTTTCTTTAACTCTTGATGGTGTTTCAAGAAAAGAAAGAAAAACAAGAGCAATTGAAGCTCTTAAAAAAGTTGGATTAGAAGACATTTACAATAAAAAACCTAATCAATTAAGTGGTGGACAGATGCAAAGAGTTGCTATTGCTCGTGCGTTAATTTCTGATCCTGAAGTTATTTTAGCTGATGAACCTACCGGTGCTTTAGACTCAAAAACAAGTG
This sequence comes from Acutalibacteraceae bacterium, assembly GCA_963655445.1. Lineage (GTDB taxonomy): Bacteria > Bacillota_I > Bacilli_A > RFN20 > CAG-826 > Onthovivens. The sequence continues at coordinate 3,143 of CAVKEL010000064.1, forward strand.
TTCAAGTTATGGATATTATTAAAGAAGTTTCAAAAGAACATCTTGTAATTATGGTTACTCATAATGAAGAATTAGCCAAAAAATACGCAACACGTATTATAAAAATGAAAGATGGAGAAATTTTAGAAGATACAGATCCAACAAAATTTATTCCAACACCTCCTAATAAAAAGAAGAAAAAAGAAAAGAAAAAGACCTCAATGTCTTTCTTTACTGCATTAAAAATTTCTATTAAGAGTTTATTTACTAAAAAAGGAAGAACAGTTTTAACTTCTGTTGCTGCTTCTTTTGGTATTATTGG
>CAVKEL010000065.1:0-4074 GCA_963655445.1 Acutalibacteraceae bacterium
AAGTTGTTTCAGATGAATTACAACAACCACTTCAAGTTTATATTAAGAATTTCTTGGATCAAATGAATACATTAGATTCACGTCCAACATTTGAGAATTTCTCAATGACATCATTGTTCTATTGTATGATTGTTGCTGCAATTATCCCAATTATTATCATTTATCCATTTATTCAAAAGTATTTCGCAGCAGGTGTTAACCTTGGCGGCGTTAAAGAATAGGTTATAAAGTAGTTTCTACTTATAAAATAAATAAAAAATCTTAAAAAAGGAGAATTTATTAAATGAAAAGTAAAAGATTTTTATCAGTGTTAGGCTTAACTTTATGTTCGTTAGTCCTTGCTGGTTGTGGAGGAGATCCAGTCGTTCCTGATCCAGTTGATCCAGATCCAGTCGAACCAGATCCAGTTGAAGAACATTGTACTTTATCAATGTCTGTCAACTATGATAAGAGTACTGGTTTAAAGTATAATCAAGATGTCGACTATGAAACTCCAAATGGTACAAAAATTAAAAAAGGTGATTTCAAACCAGTTTGGCAAGCAGTTCAAAAAGAATTAGATTTCACAATTGATGATGTTACTGATTCAAGTGGAAAGGCTGTTGATTATTTCAAGAATAATTGGCTTACAAATCAATTTGCTGATATCGCTGTTGGTAATGTTTCTGTTATTTCTCAATATGGCACACAAAGCGGAACCATCTTAGATTTAAAAGAATATGTTGATTCAGGAAAATTACCAAATTTCAAAGCTTTCTTAGATGAAAACCCAATTGTTAAAGTTTCTATTGAAACAACAAGTTATAAAGATAGTTCAAAGAACGCAATCTATTATGCTCCATATTTTGATGGATTTAATGATATTGAAAAATACACATTATTAAGAGCTGATTTCGTTGAAAAATTATTAGATTCTGACTTTGATTCAGTTGAATGGGATACAGATAGCAATATTTGGAAAACCAATAAATACACTGCTCAAGTTAAAGATAATAGTTATTCAGTTACAGTCCCAGAATCAATGGATAGTGAAAAAACTAAAACTATTTCAAAGACTGCTACAACAAATATTGTTGAACAACAAAATGCTTTATCACAATCTGAAAGAACTTCAAAAGTCATGGTTAAACAATTTAGAGATTATTTAACCGCAAAATATGGTACACAATATAGTAAATTATCTGACATCTTCTTAGGTGTTGATGCTTGCTATGATGCCGATGAAATGGTTGCTTTAATGAGACTTGTAAGAGTTTCACCATATGCATTAACTGGCAATAAGAATACTGAAATGGTTGTCTTTGTTCCAAGAGAATATAACAACTCCAGAATTGCTGATATGTATAGATGGGCTGGTCAACTTTGGGGAGTTAGAGGCGTTGAATCAAGATCAGGTTATTTATATGTTGGCGAAGATGGTTTAATTCATGATGCAAGAGGTGAAGAAGATATCACTGATTTACTTGAAAACTTAAATTGCTTATATCAAGAAGGTTTAATTGCTACTAACTTACATCAACAATCAAATTATGGAACAACTGATGGTAAACTTGCTAACGCATTATTAGTTGGAAATGGTAAAGAAGTTGATGGTGGAAAGACCTATTGTGGATTTATGATGTATGATTATTCACAATCACAAGGTGCTTTAAATGATAAACCTGCTTCAAAAGCTGTTGAAGGTTATAACTTAAGACCAATTATCAATGCAGTTGCTGATTGGAAAGATGATGGAAATTATTTCCAATTCACAGAAAGCTGGAGAAGTGTTAAGACAGAAGGTTGGTGTATTAATGCTAGTATCGTTAATGACGAAGCAAAGTTAACAAAAGCTTTGAAATTATTTGATTATTTCTATTCAGCAGAAGGTCAAGCTTTATATACCTGTGGTCCAAAGAGTGAAGGTTATTATACTGATATCGTCGATGGAACCCCAACTTTATCAGCTAAGACACTTGAACAATTCCATGATAGCAGCCTTGGTAAAGATAACTATACCAACTACTTCAGACAATTCGTTGGTGCTGGTTTAAATATTGGTTCAGTTAAGAATTATGGTGTTGAAGCTCAATGTACATCTGCTAATGCAAAATATGGTGTTGATATTGTTGCTCACGCATTAAAAGTTGGAACATTCAAACACACTGAATTAAAATTCACTGATGATCCATTCTATACAATTACTCCATCTACCTTCAATTTAAGTAGTGGAAATGCTACAACAGTTCAAACTCTTGAAAGTGCTGGATTAAACAAAATTAATTCAAATTCTAAGACAACCGAATGGAATATTTGGGATGATTATGTTGTAAGTGGATTTGGTGGTACAGCAAGTGATGGTACTGCTTTAAAGAGCAAATCAGGTTATTTAACCTATTACAACAACGAATTACAATTAACCAAATTAGTTAAAATTTATAACGATGCTTACGAATTAATGAAAGCTTAATCGTTGATGTTGTCTACTTAATCTTAGGGCCCAATTTTGGGCTCTAAGATATAAAAATATGGAGAGAATATTATGAAGAATAGTCCAAATACAAATAAAAATCTCATATATAAATTCCAAAAACCAATAATTTTTGCGTTATTTTTCGCGATGATATTTTTATTTGTTTACAGTTTAATATTTTTTACACCATTTTATGATTTTTATATCTTAGATTCAGCGTTTTCTAAGAGTAATGCAGTTAATTATGGTGTTTGGAGCGATAGTTTTGATAAACTTGCTTATGCTTATAAAAATGAAAAAATCTATGGTTTAGATTTGCATTATTTTGTCAGTTTTGCAAAAGATGCAAATGGTTATGGTGGAGAAATCAAAGGTTTTAATCATTTCTTATTTAATTTTGGATTGATTGGAATTGTTGTAACTGCAATTTCTTTCTTATTTTATTCTCAAAAAAGAAAAGTTTTCTATCCAACAAACTATATTTTCTTAGGAATTTCTGGATTATTTGGTCTTGGAACTTCAATTTATGGATTTTCTAAACTTGCATATTGGAGCAATTATTTAAAATATAACGTTAATTACCAAGTTATTAACGCATACGAAAATTATATAAATGATATCGATCCTTCAAATATGATCGAATACTATTCATATAATACTGTTAGATGGGTATTTGTTTTTGGATATATAGTCTTTATAGCTGTAACTATTGTTTCAATTTTAGGACTTATTTATGGCGTTTTAAGATTCGTTTATCAAAAGAAAAATCCTCCAATGGATTTAAGTGAGGTGAATATCGATGAATAAAATTAAAAGAATTATTGTTACCAATGATCTAAAAAAGACTGAAAATAAGATCAAAAGAAAAGAAGCTTCACTTGATGAATTAAAAGTTAAATTTGAAGAAACTGCTGAAGAACTCGCTCAATATAAAGAATTCAAAAAAGAATTTATTAAAGTTAATGCTAAAGCTTCAAAGGCAAGTGAAAAATATAATAATACTTTAGCTGAAATTGAAAATTTAAAATTACAAGCTAAATATTACAAACTTGATCTTGAAGGTAATCTTCATGAACTTCATAGCGATATTATGCGTTACAAGAATAATACTGCATCATTTTGGTTATGCATACTTGGTATTGTTTGCAATGTAGCGATGTTTTTAATCATTTATAAAACTACAAACTGTACACCTAATGTTCAATTAGGTATCGACCTTTTAATTAATGTTTTGGTTTTGCTTGCAGCATTCTTAATTGCTGAAAGAACTAAATCATATAACAAAAAAGGTGCATATGGAGCAATTGCTCTTGGTACTGTTGAAGTTTTAAGGATATTCTGGATTCCTTTATATTATTTCAATAAATATATGGAATATTTAAAAGTTGAAGATAAAGGAAGTTATACCGGAGTTATTGGTTTAGATCCAAATGGATTTACTTGGTGTTGCATTCTCTTAACTGCCGCAGGAGTATCACTTATTTTTGCTGGAGTTATTTGTCTTATTAAAGAAAAGAGATTAGAAGAACATCTTAAGAATTTAGAAGGTGGTAAATAGTATGGCAGAATTAAATTTACAACACTTAAAGAAAATATATGATGGCGGAGTCTTAGCTGTTGAA
>CAVKEL010000066.1:0-4489 GCA_963655445.1 Acutalibacteraceae bacterium
GTTTATCATTAATATTTTCTCTAACTTCTACTACACCAACATCAACATTATACCCTCTAAATCTTAATTCATTATAAATAATATTTTCTATTAAATGGGTTTCTTCTATTTGTCTAAAATTTAATCTTGCATTCCTTAATCCAGTATCTTCAAAATAAATCTTATATGGAGAATTGATATATTTTTTTCCTTTGATATCTTATCTTTTAACTTTACTTAAAATAAAAGCTTCTTCCATATAATCAATATAATTATCAATAGTAGCAGGAGATAAGTTAGCTTTCTTAAGGGTTTTAAAAGTATCTGCTAATTTAGTGGGATTTGTTAATGAAGATATACCTGATGCAATAACATCTAATAATTCTCCAATATTTTCATCATTTTTTAAGTGGTGTCTATCAATAATATCTTTTAAATAAACATTCTTTAATTGAGTATTGAGGTAATTTACTTTAGATTCATCATCATTCATTAGAGCAACAAGAGGCAACCCTCCATAGGTCATATAATCATCAAAAGCATATTCTTTATCGCCTTCATAACTTGCGTAAAAGTCATAAAAATTAAATAGAACATATATTCTATTTCGTTTTTAGGACATTTATGCCCAAAATATGAAGTAGAATGAATGTCTTACTATAAATTTACGCCTTTTTAAAACTAAATATAGTGCACGAAACAAGTTCTGCTAATTATTTAAAAACAAACAAATAACCATAACAAACATAAATGCAATTAAATCAATCTTTTAGTGAGGTAATTGGAATAACGTAAATTCCATCTTTTCGTTTATATTGAGCATTTATAACACCACAAATAATTGCTTTTAAAATTGGTGGTTTAGCACCATCTTTAACGATGCTGTCACATACTTTATTTAGATTAGAAGCACCTTCTTCTATTCTATTTGCAGCAAGTTTTATTTCAAATGCACACCAATTACCATCATCTAGTTCTATAATTGCATCAATTTTTTCATCTTTATAATTTTGATAATGATATAACTTTGCACCAATTCCCATAGCATAAATTGATAAATCTCTTTCAACTAATGCTTCAAATAACAAACCAAACATATTTAAATCATTTAATAATTTCTTTTCATTTAAATTTAAAATTGCACATACTAAAGATGGATCGCAAAAATGTCTTTTTGATGCTCCTCTAACTCTTAATCTAGACCTTGGATTAGGATCATAAGGAGGTTGATTATTAAACAAAAATATTCTATCTAGTTCATCAATATAACGAATGACTGTATCTTTGGAAATGTTTTTTTCATCAACTTCTAAAATATCTTTAGCAATCTTAGAATAACTGGCAGTTGTCGTCTCATTTCGAGCTAAAGATTTTAATATATGTTCAATTTTATCTTTAGAAAATCTTTTTCCTTCTTCATCACCTAAATCGTTGTTTAAAATAGATTCTACATAAGATTTAGTAGTAATTGTTGGTCTTTTAGAATTAATGTTTTTTGGCCATCCTCCACGAATTATTAAATATGCTAATTTCTCTAAAGATGTATCTTCCACCAAAGAATCTTTAAATTTTCCATTAACTAAATCTAAAAGAGATACACTACCTGTTGAATCATTAGATTCATATAATGACATTGTATTCATTCTAATACTAACAATTCTTCCTGCTCCAGAATGCAAAATTCCCTTAGTTTTAGGAGTAGATGAAGCTGTCAAAATGAGATTTCCATATTCATTAGTTTTGTCTACAAGTGTTCTTGCAGCATCCCATAAAGAAGGAACTTCTTGCCATTCATCAATCATTCTTGGTTTTTCGCCATTTAAAACTGAACTAGGATTAATCCTAGCAAGTTCTCTATTTAAAAAATTTTTATTAGGATCACCAACTAAAAATTCACTATTTGAGTGGTGTGCTGAAGTCCAAGTCTTTCCACACCATTTAGGTCCTTCTATGCAAATTGCTCCACAACTTTCTAAATATTCATCGACAATTCTATCAATAATTCTTGGCTTATAATCATTATCATTTTTTAATGTACTCATATCATTTTATTATTCAGTAATTTTACTGTTTTCTACCTCCTAATATTTTAAATACAAAAACAGTGTTTTTTTCAAAAAAACAACTATTTCATAGATAAATTTTATATTCCAAGAAATTTATTGTCAATTATTTTGCGACATTTTTTCAATTATTTTGCGACATTTTTTCAATTATTTTGCGACATTTTTTCAGTTTTTTTGCGCCAATTTCCGTATTAAATATTGATTTATATTTCCAAAAATATCACCAACTCACCTCTATGTAAGGGTGAATTCGCCCAATAAAGAAAGGTCGATGATGCAAATCCATCATCGACCAAAGGGGGTTTCTATAAAAGATTAATATGTTCCTTCATTTTTTAATTATTGGTAAATGAAGGAATGATTTAAAGGGGTTATTCTGTTTGACCCCATTTTAATTTGTCGCCTGATAAATCAGTCCAGCTATCATCCCATCCGCTAGGTTTGTCTGTTTCTTGACATTGACAACGAATTTCTTTTACACCATTAAAGGCGTCTTTCTTAATAGTTGTAACAGTATTTGGAATAAACACACTAAGAGCAGTATCTCCAGCAAAAGCACTTCCATTAATTGTTGTTAATGATGCAGGGAAGTTGATTGTTTCTAATTTAGTACACCCTGTAAAAGCCCAATTATCAATCATTTCTATTGAATCTGGGAGATTAATAGTTGTTAGTGATGTGCATCCATTAAACATGTTATTTGTAATCTTTTTTAAGCCTTCAGGTAGTTTAACTGTTTCCAAACTCGTACAACGAGCGAAAATGTACATACCATAAGTTGTGTCACCACCTTTAAGTTCTATCTCTTTCAAACTAGTACATGTATCAAATGCATAATCTCCAACACTTGTAATTGTATTAGGTAAAGTCACACTTTCTAGCGCAATGCATCCATGGAACATCTTTTCGCCAATAACTTTGCAGTTTTCAGTGAATGTGATCTCAGTTAGCTTTTTGCAATTTCTAAATACTTCTCTTCCATAGGTAGTTTTTTCGTTATTTGCAAGTGTAACTTTTGTTACTACTTCGCAATCTCTAAATGCTTCATTTCCAACGCTTACTACTGTAGATGGTAAAGCTATTTCACTAAGTTTTCTGCAATATGCAAAGGCTGAATTGCCTATACTTGTGATTTTGCAATTTTCTGGCCATGTAATCTTTGAAAGTTTAGATGCATAATTGAAAGCATTATCTTCAATAGTTTCTAATGTTGATGGGAGAATAAGTTCCTCAATATCATTTTGTCGAGCAAAGTTATTTCCGTCTTTATTGCCGTTTTGACATAAAAACCAAGATTTTATCTTTTTAATTCCTTCTGGAATAGTTAAAGTCTTTGTATCTTTGTCATAATATTTAGTTCCTGCTTTCGCAAAACTATATATATTACTCAATATTTCAGGATTATTATATTTACCTGTGATTTTTCCATCTCCTGAAGGTTCTTTTTCTATATATACCTCTGCACCATCTTCGATATCAATACTTGATGATTCTTCTAAATTAACATCAAAAATTGAAACAGTAGCACCTTTTTTAATTTTAATTTTTGCTCCTGATTCTAGACTAACTTTTGCTAATCTAACATCTGCGCCTTCTTCAATAACTACAATCGAATTATTTTTAACTGTTGTTTCGCTAAAATGAGCATATTCACTAGCAACTGAAATTTTATTATTGTTGCCTTCAACATCTAATGCATAATTAGAAATTGTAACTTCACTATTAATTTTAATTCCGTTATTGTCCTTTTCTGATGGTATTTCAATTTTTGCACCATCGCGCCCACCATTAAATGTACCATTTTCAATAGTAAGTGGATGATTGCTTGTATTAACTGTAATTGATGCACTTGGATTTTTCTTGCTATTTGTTTTAATTGATGTATATTTGGCACTCTCGCTTATATTAATTGCTGTAGCTTCATAATTAGTTTCAATAGTATATTCTTTATCTTGAACAAAGTTTGCACCAACAACAAAACCATTTTTTGTCATAGTTGTTTTTACTTCAAAACTTTCATTTGTTACTTCTATATTAGCACTCTTCCATGAATCAAGAGTATAGTTAGCTAATGTATATCCACTATTTGGCACAAACGTAAAAGCAACAGTTTCACCTACTACTGCGCTACCTTTATCAGCAAGAATATATCCGCCTTCGCTAGGAAGAATGGTATTACTCCAAGCTGTTGCTCCATCAGCTCCACTTGCACCAGTATCGCCTTTGTCGCCCTTGTCTCCTTTATCCCCTTTTTCACCTTTCTCGCCAGTATCCCCTTTTTCACCTTTCTCACCAGGATCACCTTTGTCTCCTTTTTCCCCTTGGATACCTTGATCACCTTTCTCTCCTTGTGGACCGGCTTCTCCACAAGAAGTTAAGCCTATTGCACCTATGGCTAATAAACTTAATACTAATAATTTTGATTTTTTCATATTGTATTTGAC
>CAVKEL010000067.1:0-2241 GCA_963655445.1 Acutalibacteraceae bacterium
TAGAATGTTTATTTAAACCGCCCTATACGGAAGACCGTACGTAGGGTGGTGTGAGAGGAAGCGGAAAAGTTTACTTTTCACTTTCTACTCGATTTATGTGAAGTCCCTTTTTGGTAGAATATTTTTGCGAGGTATTTTTTATGTTTAAAAAAAGAAAAATCTTAATAAGCACAATAATTGCAGGATTATTTTTATCGCTTATAAGTTGTGGAAATAAGGGAAGAGCAACTGATTTTGAAGGAGATATTAATATCTATGCTCTTAATGATTTTCATGGTGCTTTTGAAAGATCAACAAGTTATGCTGGACTTAGTTCAATAGGCAATTTTTTGTATCAAGAAAAAACAAACAACCCTGATTCAACCTTCATTTTATCTAGTGGAGATATGTGGCAAGGAACTGTTGATAGTAATTTAAATCATGGCGCAATGGTAACTGAAGCAATGAATGCAATAGGCTTTGATTCAATGACAATTGGTAATCATGAATTCGATTGGAATGAAGAATATATTAAATCAAATGAGGCGTTAATGAATTACCCTCTTCTTGCTTGTAATATTTTTTATGCAGGAACAAGTAATAGACCAGAATATCTAAAACCTTATACAATCATTGATAGAGGCAATTATAGAATTGGTGTAATTGGTGCGGTTAAAGAGGAAATGGGAAAATCTATCTTAAGAAGCATTTCAGATAAATTTGATTTCCCAAATCCAGTAAAATATATAAAAGAATATAGTGATATTTTATTTAGTGAAGAAGATTGCGATGCTGTTATAGTTTCTACTCATGATGGAGATCATACTGTTTATTCATCATTAAACTCGATTTCTCCAGTTTCTCATAGAAGATATATCGATGGACTATTTTTAGCTCACGACCATCAAGTTCAAAATGATTATATTGGCGAAATTCCTTATGTTGAAGGTGGATCAAATGGAACAAGACTTTCAAAAATCACTATGCATATAACAAGAAAAGATGGTAAATCGAGTGTTAGTAATGCTTGGGGACAAACTATAAATACGATTAATAGTTGTTTTGGAAAACTTGAAGCAGTGGATGAAGTTTATAACAAATATTTGCCTGAAATTGAAAAGGTCAAGAATGAAGTTGTTGGCTTTGTGCCTGAAGGATTAAGCAGAAATAAAGTTGCAAAGGCAGCAAGCGAAGCAATCTTACATTATGTTAACGAAAACCAAGAAATTTATGGGCATAAGATTCAATATGCATGCATAAACAATGGTGGAACAAGAGATATATTAAAAGCTGGTAAAATAACTTATGGAAATATTATTAAAGTTCTTCCTTTTGATAATGTTATTGAGGTTGTAAAACTTACAAAAGCTCAATTAGATTCTTATTTATCTGATTCTAGTAGTGTTACAGCCTTTAAAAGTGGTGAAATCGTCCCTGATAGTGATGGTTATTACTATATTGGTTCGATAAATTATTTAACTGAAATTATGGAAGAAAAAGGCTTAAATACTGAGAGAATTGTTGGAACAGAAGTTATAAGAGACGTCTTTAAAGAACAAATTATGAAAGGTAATGTTTCAACTATAGTCCCATATACTGGTCAAAAAGATCCTGAAACAGAAGTTTGGAGTGAACCTGATGTTGTTGAAACCACAGTTGATGATTTTATTGCATCAAACGATGAAGATATGACATATAAATATCATTTAATAGGTATTGTTGATTCTTGGGAAGGAACAAATACTGACGGTACTCAATATGGTGATTTCTATTTGAGAAGTTTAACATCCGATAAAAAACTCTATATTTATGGTGCTACTGCGACAAGTGGTAAAATTGGATTTAGCATGGGTGAGTATTATTTTAATAATCCAAAAGATTGGCTTACTAATACATTAACAAGTTCAATTAAACTCGGAGATACAATAGAAATGTATCTTGTTAGAAAAGTTTATAATGGCATTATTGAAGGTTTGGGAGAAGTTGTTAGAATTGTTAAATAAATAAGATATTTGGGTGTGCTTATTAATAAGTACACCTATTTTTTTATGATTTTATGCTGTTTTTACAGATTTAAAAAAAGTTTACATTAGTATTCTATTTGGTTATAATATTAAAGCGTTTTGGTCCTCTAGCTCAGTTGGTAGAGCAACTGACTCTTAATCAGTGGGTCCGGAGTTCGAGTCTCCGGCGGATCACCAATTATAAAAATTACTTCTCATTTAATTGAGAAGTTTTTTATTTTTAATTAAAATATTTTCT
>CAVKEL010000067.1:2251-8778 GCA_963655445.1 Acutalibacteraceae bacterium
ATCATAAATGGTTTTGGATTTTTGTTACATTGTCAAAAAAATATTTTAAAATTAATTAAGTATTTTTTGATATTGTGAGAATTATCTTTATAATTTAAGTATGATTACGATTTATACCTCGCCAAGTTGTGCATCTTGCAAAAAAGTCAAACAATGGTTTGATGAAAATAAAATTCCTTATAAAGAAAAGAATATTTTTACATCTGTTTTAAATCCAGACGAATTAAAAGATATTTTAAGAAAAACTGAAAATGGTACAGATGATATTATTTCAACTAGAAGTAATATTATTAAAGAAGGAAAAGTTAATATTGATGATATGAAAATTAGCGAACTAATTGATTTTATTATTAAAAATCCTTCGATATTAAAAAGACCTATTATGGTTGATGATACTAAGATTCAAGTTGGTTACAATAAATATGAAATTTCTTCATTTGTGCCTGCTGCAAAAAGAGTGGCATACAACAATTGCCCACATGCTCAAATGTGTGAAGATTGTCCAAATGGCAATAAAAAATAAGTAGTTTATTCTACTTATTTTTTTATAACCATCATTAAAGAATAATTTATAAAGTTTTCTCTAGTTTGACAAACAAGGATTGTTTAGATATTATATTTTTGTAATTCATAAATGACAAATTCATAAATTACAAAAAGTTTAAATGAACAGGAGGCAGTTTTATGGAATTCATAGGAAGAAAAGAAGAGCAAGAGAGTATAAATTATTTGCTTAATCGAGAAGGATATAATGGCTGCATAATTTATGGTCGGAGAAGAATGGGAAAGACCGAATTGATAAAACATTGTGTTTTAAAAAATAATGTTCAGTCAATTATTTTTCAATGTTTGGAATCAAGCGAGCAGGAAAATAAAAATAATTTAACAGATTTAATATCAAAAATTTTTGAGATGAAACACTTACAGTTTTCTTCATTTATGGAGGCTATTGAATACCTTTTTGAGTTATCAATAAATAAAAAAATAGTATTAGTTATTGATGAATATCCTTATATTAGAGATTTAATTTCAGGGTGTGATTCAAAATTACAAAAAATTATTGATTCTTATTCATCTAAATCTAATTTAAAACTATTTTTGCTTGGGAGTAGTATTTCTACTATGGAAGATGTTTTATCTCTTCATAATCCTTTATATCAAAGATTTAACCAATCTATTTTATTAAAACAAATGGATTATTATGATTCTTCAATGTTTTATGAATCTTTCAGTAACGAAGACAAAATAAAAATCTATTCTGTATTTGGTGGAGTGCCTTTTTATAATGAACAAATTGATCCTAAACAAAGTGTTAAGGAAAATATAATAAGAATAATTAGTGGTAGGTTTGCTGGACTAAAGGATTTTATTGATATTTATTTAAAAGAAGAATTGAGAAAGGTCAATAATGCAAATGTTGTTTTTGATGCTATTGCTATTGGAACTTTTCATTATACTGACATTTTAAATAAAACACATATTGGGAGTTCTGCTCAATTAACTACAATTCTTCAAAAACTTATTAAGATGGATTTAATTGAAAAAGTTACGCCAATTAATGAAAAAACTAATAAACAAAAGTCTAGATATAGAATAAGTGACTATTGTTTAAGATTTTATTTTAATTTTATATATAGAAATTCATCTGCTCATAATATTTTGGATGATGATACATTTTATAATGAATACATTAAGGAAGAATTTGATACAATTTATGTTCCAAATGCTTTTGAAGCAATATGCAAACAATTTATTATTAGGATAAATAAAAAAGGTCTTATAAAACCATTATTATCTGATATTGGGACTTATTGGTATGATAACCCAAAGGAACATAAAAATGGACAGTTTGATGTTGTTGGCAAATCTAAAGATGGTTATGTTTTCTTTGAATGCAAATTTAGGGCAACAAAAATTACTGATTCAATTATTGAAAAAGAAATAAAGCAAGTTAATGAAACTACATTAAAGCCAATACAATATGGGTTTATTTCTAAAGATGGTTTTGACCTAAATAAGGAATATTCTTATCTTTTATATACTCTAGATGATTTATATAAAAAAATATGAGACATTTTAATGACCTCATATTTATATTCAACTATTAATGTTTTACAGTTTCTAAGGCTCTTACTTGCTTATTTTTTGGATTATCTTCGTAATGAACTCCAGCTTCTTCGCAAATATTTTTTAATGATTCTTTTGCTTTATTTAATGAATTACCTTCAAGTTCAAGTTCATAATCGGTAATTCCATTATAAGTGTTTTTATCTATTGCAAAATCACCTTCATCTTTAAAGTTTTCAATTTGAATTCTTTCTGTTTTTAATGTTGTTTGAATTTTTAATTCGTTTGGATCAATATTAAGCATTGTTATAAATTCTTTTATGCCACAAGTTGGAAATGTTCCATCATCTCTAAATGATTCATATTCTCTCCAAGTAACTTTCTCGTTTTTTTCAAGTAATCCTTCAGCTAATGGGCATTTTAAATTAATAATAAATCCATCATCTTTTTCACGAATTCTTAAACCAAATCCGGCCTTATTAAGTTTTAAGTCATCTGTATCGATATAATGATTAACTTGTTTAACTCTGTCATATTTATCAGCATGATAGAAATCAATAATTTTGTTGTAGTCTTCTTTGCTTATTAGACATTTAGCTTCAATTTCAATATTAGTTGCCATTTTTATTTTCCTCGCACGTAAATATGATACAATAATTAAGAATTCTTTTAAAGAAGAAGGGCAGTAAATTATGTTAGAAGTTTTAATTGATTTTAATGAATTTAATAGTAAATTTTGGTGGGTATATTTAGTTGTAGTTTTTGTTATCTCGCTTTCTTTTTTGTTTTTTATATTTTCAAAAAAGAAAGAGGCAAGAAAAAGAAACGGTAAAGTCAAACAAAATGCAGATTTGACCAATATTTATTCATACTTGGGCGAAAAGGAAAATGTAGTATCGCATGAGCTTAAAGGAACAAGATTAACATTAGTTTTAAAAGATTATCAAAAAGTAAACCGAGATAAATTAAAAGATATAGGCGTTGAAAGAGTCTTATCAATGTCAAACAAATATATATTGGTTGGTGAGGCAAAAGATTTAGAAAGAATAGAAAAGAGTTTAGATTAATGCTATTTATATTTTTAATTAGAAAATTAGTTTTAGACTATGTTCAATTTTTCTAAATCTTTTTTAATTTCTTCTGTAGGAAGTCCCATAACATTATCGAAACTACCATCAATATTTTTAATAATGTGTTCTTTATAATCGTCTTGAACTGAATAGGCTCCAGCTTTATCTAGAACATATATGTCTTTAACGTATTGATCAATTTTTTCATCACTAAGTTTATTGAATGTCACATATGACACTACTTCTTTTTTAATAGGGCATCCATGAAAAATAATTGTATAGCCCGAAATAACTTCATGAGTGACACCACTAAGTTCATAAATGAACTTCTTAGCTTCTTCTAAATCTTTTGGCTTGCCATAAATTTTATTATTATAAAAAACAATCGTGTCTGCACATATCAGGCAATCATCGTTATCTATTTGGTTTAGTAGTGACTGAGCCTTATTAAATGATTCTTCTAGAGCATAGTGCTTAGTTGTTTTGGATATCTTTTTTTCATTAAATAAAGGAGCGATTATTTTAAAATCGCTCGTAATTTTATTCATTAATTCTTTTCTTCTTGGTGATGTTGATCCTAAAATTATCATATTTTATAAATGCTTATTCATGATTAAAGGAATAATCATTGGATTTCTTTGAGTCTTTTTAAAGTAATATTTGGAAACAATACTACGAATAGTATTTTTAATGTCATTGAAGGTAACTTTATTTGTAGAAAGGAGTTCATTTAATCCATCTTCAACTTGTATTTGAGCATGTCTTACTAAGTGGTCTTCATTTTTACCATAAGAAACGAAACCAACTGTTTGAATTTTTGGTGAACAAAGTAGTTTATTGGTTTTACTATCAAGCAAAATGAAAACGCTGACCATTCCATCATCTTGAAGAATTTTTCTATCTCTAATAACAGCAGTGGAGACTCCATTTGTATCATTACCGTCAATATAAACATCTTCTGCTGGGATTCTATCGCCATCTTTAATATTGTGATTTTGCAAAATTAAAGTATCACCATTGCCTAAGATAAAGATGTGGTCTTTTTCCATGCCTAAAGATACTGCAAGATCACCATGAAGTTTTTGCATATGATATTCACCATGTGCAGGCATAAAATATTTTGGTCTAAACAATTTTAAGTTTAATCTTAATTCTTGTCTTGAAGGGTGACCAGAAGAGTGGATATCGCTAAAAATAGAATTAGTGATAACATTTGCGCCAAATCTTGTTAAATTATTAACAACTCTTTGAATTGAAACACCATTCCCAGGAATTGGAGAAGATGAAAATACAACTGTGTCTCCTGGTTGAATTCTTAAATCCTTTAACATTCCATTAGCAATACGACTTAAAGCAGCCATTGGTTCACCTTGGCTACCCGTACATAAAATAACAAGCTCGTTTTCAGGTATGGATTTAACATCACTTACTTCTTTAATCATATCGTTTGGTATTTTGATATAACCAAATTTTCTAGCACAATCTACAGCATATTCCATAGATCTACCTAAAATAACAATCTTTCTTTTATGTGATATAGTTGCATCAACAATTTGTTGAATACGAGAAATATTGCTCGAGAAAGTCGAGATAATAAGTCTTCCAGGAGCTTTATCAAATATTTCATTAATTGAGTTAATAACGTTCTTTTCGCTAGGGGTCCAACCTTCTTTTTCAGCATTTGTTGAATCAGCGAGTAAAAGATCAACGCCCTCTTCACCAAGCTTTGTCATTTTTGCGAGTTCAATATCTGGCCCAACAGGTGTTAAATCAATTTTAAAGTCGCCTGTATCAACGATTCTTCCTTCGCTAGTATCAACACAAATTCCAAACGAATCAGGAATTGAGTGAGTAACTCTAAAGAAACTAACACTAAATTCGCCTAACTTTAAAGTTGTATTTTGATCATATTCAACAATTTTTATATTTGTTTTAATTTTTTTATCTTCTAATTTTTGTTTAATCAAAGCAGCAGCTAGTTTAGGAGCATAAATTACAGGAATATTTACTGATTTCACTAAAAAAGGAATTGCCCCAATATGATCTTCGTGACCATGGGTAATTAATAAACCTCTAATTTTGTTATTATTTTCTTTTAAATGAGAGTAGTTTGGAATAACATAATCAACTCCAACTAAATTATCTTCTGGGAATTTAACTCCAGCATCAATAATAATTAAATCCTTTTCTGATTCAATACAATATGTGTTTTTTCCAATTTCTCCTAAGCCTCCTAAAGCATAGATTTTAACTGGATTTTTAATAAAATTACTCATAAATAAAACGTTCCTTATTCAACTATTTGCCCTTTGTTAGCCATATTATATTCAAAATGACATTAGATAACAAATAATAAATGAAAAAATGTGTTAATATAGCCCAATATTTATAATTAATGACTCAATTATGATTCAAGAATTTAATTCAATTTCATATTTTTAACTAATGAATTCTTTAGGTCCGCAAACTTTTTTAATTTTTAGTTTGTAAATCGAGAACATATAGTTTGATAACAAAATTCAATCTTATATAGTTATGCTCTAGAATATTTTCGGGGGTATTGTTAAAGTTTGAGCATAACAATATGGCAAAATACTCTTTAAAAGTTAAACGATTGTATATTCTTTAATGATAGAGGCAACAAGATTGAGATATTTTTCCATGTTTTCTTTTGTTTGAAAATCAAGAACATATTTTTCTCTGTGTGATAAATCTAAAGTTCCTTTAACCATCCAACATAAATAAAAATCTTTATAATAAATATTATTGCCATCGTAATATGGTGCATTAATTGACTCTATTTCATTGTTTTCTTCATAATATCTACCTATCGATATAAAATTATCATCATCAAAATAATAAACGAAGCAAACATAATTATAAAATCCACCTTTCATTGGATTTGTGTCATTGTAAATAATTGTTGATTCAAAAATATTGAGTAAATTTATGGATAAATCCGAGTTTTTATTGAATTCTTTTTTATAAATAGCTTGAGTTTCGCAAGAATTTCTATAAATTTCGTATTCTTGTTCATTTGCATCATTTAAAACTGAAATATCAATATCCGATCTTGTATAAGCGCAATTTTTGATATTTTCTGGGTATTGATTTATATTTGAACATGCTGAAAGAAACAAAAAACTTATTATATAAAGAATCCAAAACTTTTTATTTTTCATTTGCAATTTTTCCCCCTCTCTATTATTATTCTATACTCTTTTTTTATAAGTAAATATTAATAACATTTTGCTTTTAAAACATTTTATAAAATATTAAGTTAGTATTAAAGTTCAAGAAATATTAACATTATTTACGGAATTTTTTATTTTTTATATGAATTTACAATTTAATTTAAATTTTAAGTCTTTAAATACTAATTTATTTTAG
>CAVKEL010000068.1:0-1956 GCA_963655445.1 Acutalibacteraceae bacterium
TCTGTTGTAATGCCTATTTTTTCACTCATGATTTTTCCAAGAAGATTAGAAGTCATAAGTAAAGTTCCAGCAGATATCAAAAAGCAAATAAAGGAAGGTAAGAAGCAATTATAAAATTGCAATCTTAGAATTTCTTTTTTAGAAAATCCAATAATTGTTAAAATTGCATAATCTTTTTTTGATTCTATTACATCAATATAATTAATAATTGAAATTAATAGAATTGATGAAATCATTGTAACAATTGATAGCCCTATCAAAATCCATTCTAAGTATGATAAAGTTTCCTCTATTCCGCTTGAAAACATATCGAGTGGATCGTTAAATTCATACTCTTTAAAATATTCGTTATATTTTTCAATTTCTTCTTTTGATGGAGTAGCATCAAGTTCATAAACTATAGAGTTAGCTAGTAGATTAAATGAAGAAACATGGAATAAATCTCTAAATAATGAAATTGAAAAAGCTGGCTCGTTATAAATTAAAATTTTTTCTGCATCAACTACTCCTACTATTTTTAATTTCGTAGTGTAAAAAATATTCTTAAATTCAAAACCATTGTATTGTTGTTCAACGTTTGTTGTAACATAAAGCTCATCATGAAATTCATCATAATTTAATTGTTCTGCCATTTTCTTAGAAATGCAAATTTCGTTCATTTTTTGAGGCATCTGACCACTAATAATTTTGCTATACTTGGATGAAAATCTAACGATATTATCACCTGTCTTTGTTACGTTACCTTCTAATACACCATTTTGTAAAACTAGGTTTGTCATCTCAGAAATATCAATTTTTTCTAATTGCATCGTTAAAGAATTGAGTTTTTCTTTAGACAACGAAAAATAAGTTTGTTTTGCAAAGCCAGAAAATAAATCTGTTCCAAGATTAATATATCCTCCTTCAGTAGAATAATAATAATTCTTAAATTTATTGTTTATTTTTTTAAGTTTTTTAGGCAATAAATAAGGAACCTCCGCTTTAAAACTTGTATACATAAAAACTTTATTAGTATAACAAGGCTCATTTTTTGAACACGTTCTAGGTGAGTAATTATAATTATCACTATCAAATATATAATTTGAATAATTATCATCTTCTGCTAATTTATTTAACAAAGTAGATTGGAATTTTGATGTTTTAAAATAATATACTTTTTTTAAAGTCCAAGGATAATATTCTACTTTTTTAATATTTAATGATGAAGGAAACATTAATCTTGTTTCAAAGAACCATTCATTAAAGAAGTTATTATTATGTAAAATCCTTGCTTCATTTGATGGAACTACAGCCTTTATTCTAAAAACAACTTCATCTGCATATAACCAATCAGCGTTTTCAAGATTTAATTGGATTTTAAACTTCCCGGTTTTGATATAATCTCCCAAACTTTCAAAACCAGTTTGAATTTTTAAATGATCACATAACGACTTCATAGCTTGATGATTTATTGATATAACAAGTTCGTCTTCAGCTAAATAGTTATTTATTTGAGGGTAAATTTCTTCTATTTTTGTAAAATCTTTTACGTATAAAAAATCATTAAAACTTCTTGCATTAAACCCTTCTAATCGTTGAGGGATCAATCTCGAAACATTAGTAACATAATTGGTATCTTTAAAATGAGTCTCAAAATTAGTTAGATAATTACACCCGCAATAATCTACATCACCCGAATATTCTCTTTCTAAAGCTAAAAGATCATTTTTATCTGAAGCAAAATAATCAATAACCCCTGTATTAGAATCTTTCTTAGTTAAAACTAATGTATTTTCGTTTATTATCGATGAAAAAGATTTCTTTAAAGAATCTCCTATTCCATTTTTTAAAAATGTCCCAAGACCAATTGAAAATAAAGACAATACAAGAAAAAACATTGAAATAAATGTTCTTACCTTCTTTGATTTAAATTTATTAATTAAATGTTTATAGATAAATTTATCACTTAATCTACCT
>CAVKEL010000068.1:1966-2565 GCA_963655445.1 Acutalibacteraceae bacterium
TAACTATGCAATTCGCACTTATTTTTCTTAATAAGCCAAATATTAAATCACTATTAACAGTGTCTAATGATCCAGTAGGTTCATCTGCAAAAATTATACGGGGATTGTTTACTAGTGCACGAGCAATTGCAACTCTTTGCTTTTCGCCACCACTTAAATCTTTAACAAATTTATTTTCTAAGTTTAAAATATCAACGCTTTTTAAAACTTCTCTTATTTTTCTTCTTTTCATATCGTTAGAATAATGTGATATTGAATCGATAACTAATGCAATATTATTAAAAACCGTGTCATTTTCAAATAAGTTAAATGATTGGAAAATATAGCCAATATTTGAAAGTCTATATGCACGTTTTTCTTCATCGCTTTTATTAACAAAATTTATATTATCAAATAAGATTTCACTATTTGAATCAGGTTCCATTATCAAAGAAAGAATATTTAATAAAGTTGTTTTCCCACAACCCGATTCCCCACAGATTGAATAAAAACAATAATCATTAAATTCATAATTAACATTATCTAATAATTTTCTAGTTCCAAATGTTTTACTAAGATTTCTAATTTCAAATTTCATTCTTCTTTTAACTCCTTATAAA
>CAVKEL010000068.1:2575-21603 GCA_963655445.1 Acutalibacteraceae bacterium
CATACAAAGACAAAAATTAATCCAATAAACAAAGCAGAAATTAATAGTTTTGTTTTTAAATCGCTAGGAGTTAAAATCAAATTTTCAAATCTCGTTTTTGCCTCTATGATTGAATTCATTAGTTTTTGTATAAAAGGCAACAATAAAAATGAGAATAACAAACTTAAAAAACCAACAATCACTTGTTCTATGATGTAGACTAAACAAATTTCATCATTTTCAGCACCCATAATTGTCAAAATTGCCGATTGTTTCTTATTAAATACATACGTGGAATATGATAAAAATGAAATTAATGCTACTGATGAAGCAATAACAATAAAAATAAAGAAAATAAAACCATCGTAAAGTGAAGTTGATAGTTCTTTAAATGAATCAACTGTTATAAATGGATCATTAACTATTTTATATTTTGGATAATTATCAATTTTACTATTAAAATCAATGACATCATTTATAGAATCAAGATAAACTTGATAAGAATAATTACCTAATTCACTATTACTAGTTGCTTCTTCAAGAAGACTTAAATAAGAAAATTTAATTCCTGTTTCTTTAAATATATTATTACAAAAATGATCGCTTAAAATTGTTTCAAAATAATTGATTGAAAAATATACTTTTGGATAGTTTAAATAACTAAATTCCTCCATAACTTTCCCTACATAAAAAGGAATATACATAATAAAATCCTCAGAAATTAAATTGCTGCCTTTTCCAGTTAAATTTTTATATAAATAATTTCTTTTTAAATGCAAATTAATTGTTCTATTTAAAATACTCTCACCATTATGTTTTTCTTTATACATATTGTTAAAAGTATCGTTAACATAAACGATATTATTTGCATTTATGTTATTTACAGGCACATAAGAGATGTTTTCTTGCAGTTCTTTATCAATTCTTGTTTCCTTTGTTTCGCCAAAAAAGTAATCAACATTATTATGTATTTCGATATTTTTGTACGTATCAAACATGGTGTTAATTTCTTCTAATGCAGGTTTTTCTGTTTTTTGAAGTTTTAAATTTGAATCATTTACCTCTTCATAAATTATCTTAGAAACCTTATAAGAATTATTATTTTGAAATTGCTTTATTAAGTTATTTGAATTTTCTTTAACTCCATTATTAAAGCCCATAGAAATAAAACAAACACAAATTGTAAAAATTAAAGAAAAGACTGAAATGATATTTTTGCCTAAATCTCTTCTCATGTTGTGATTTAGCATAAATGATAAAAATGAATTGTTTTTCTTTTTTGATTTATTTTCTTTTAATTCTTGCTTGCTTTCTTCTTTAATTTCTTTAACAAATAGTTGCCTTCCATTTGTTAAATCAAGATATCCATCATTATATTCATTTACTATTTTTCGGTTATGAGAAACAACAATAATAAGTCTTGTTTTAGAAAGCTCTTTTAATTCATTCATTAATAAATATGAATTTTCTTCATCAAGATTACCTGTTGGCTCATCAGCAAAAATAACTTTCGGATTATTAAGTAGTGCTCTTATTAAACAAATTCTTTGTTTTTCACCACCACTTAGCAATGAAACTTTTTTATCTTTTGTATGACTAATCTTATATTTTTCTAAGTAGTCATTGATAAGTTTTTCATCATTAATTCCTTTTATTTTTGCTGCTAGTCTCAAATTTTGAATCGCAGTCATGTCATTAATTAGATTAAAAGATTGGAAGATAATTCCTATTTCTTCTTTAAGATAATGATTAAGTTCCTTTTTATTGAATTTAGAAACATTTTTGCCATTATATAAAATTTCACCTTTTGTTGGTTTCATCAAACCTTCAAAAATATTTAATAAAGTTGATTTACCACAACCAGATTTTCCACATATGAAAAACATCCCAGTCGAAGGTAAATTAAAACTTATATCATTTAAGATTGATAATGCTTTTCCCTCATTTGTTACGAAGGATTTAGAAATACTTTTAATTTGAAATAAATACCCCATCACTAATATTACGCGGGGAATTTTGAAAAATTACCGATTTTTTTACATTTTTTTACATTAAAGTTGCTTGAGGAACCTTTGGAAGCCCTGGCATCGTTAATATATTGCCAGTCAAAACAACGATGAATTCGGCACCATTTGATAATTTAACTTCTCTAACAGTAATTTTGAAATTTCTTGGACAATTTAATAATTTTGGATTATCGCTGAAACTTGAAGGAGTTTTTGCCATACAAATAGCAAAGTTTTCTTTATGAAGTTTTTTAATTTTTTCTATATCTTCTAAAGCCTCTGGGGTGAATTCCACATCATCTGCTCTATAAATACTTTTTGCAATTGTTAAAATCTTATTTTCTATTGAATCATTTAAAACATATAAAGGTTTATAATTAGCTCTCTTTGTTGCTAAACATTCTAAAACTTTATTTGCAAGATCGACTGCTCCTTCTCCACCTTTTAAGTATCCATCTAAAAAAGCAACTTCATAACCCTTTTCTTTGCACCAGTTTGTTAAAAATTTAACTTCATTTTCTGAATCACTTGCAAAATGGTTGATAGCAATTACAACTGGTACACCAAATTTTCTTAAATTTTCATAGTGTTGTTCTAAATTTTTTACACCTTCTTTTAAAGCATCAATATTTTCTTTATTTAAATCTTCAAATAACACACCACCATGCACCTTTAATGCCCGTATGGTTGCGACCAAAACAGCCATGTTAGGATTTAATTCTCCAACACGACATTTAATATCAAAGAATTTTTCTGCACCTAAATCTGCAGCAAAACCCGCTTCAGTTATAACAATTGGTGATAATTTTAAAGCCAACTTAGTAGCAATTAAACTTGAACATCCATGAGCAATGTTTGCAAATGGACCGCCATGAACCAAACATGGGTTATTTTCTTTAGTTTGTACAATGTTTGGCCACAAAGCATATCTCATAATTTTCATGATGGCATTAGTAATATGCAAATCCCTTAAATAAACAGGCTTATCATCAAAATTATATGCAACAATTATATTTTCAAGTCTTCTAACAAAATCCTCTTCATCTTTTGCAATACAAAGAATTGCCATAAGTTCGCTAGCAACTGTAATTTCGAAATGATCTTTTCTTTGAATACCATTTTTCTCACCAAAACCAATTTCGATATCTCTTAATTCTCTATCATTAGTATCTATTGCTCTTTTCCACATAATTTTATCTTTGTCTATTCTGAGCTCATTACCTTGATAGATATGATTATCAATAATTGCAGCAATTAAATTAATTGATGAAGTTAAACAATGCATATCACCTGTAAAATGGAGATTAATATCTTCTTGAGGTTCAATAGTGACTTTTCCTCCACCAGTAGCGCCTCCTTTCAAACCAAAGACTGGTCCCATTGAAGGTTCTCTAAGGCAAAGAAGTGCTTTTTGATGAAGTTTTGCAAGACCATCAAGTAGCGCAATACTCGTAGTAGTTTTGCCTTCACCAGCTTTAGTAGGAGTTATAGCAGTAACAAGGACTAATTTTCCATCAGGATTGTTTTTATTTTTTTCAAAAACACTTGGCTTAATTTTTGCCTTATAATTTCCATATAACTCTAATTCATCAGCATTAATACCAACCTTTTTAGCAACTTTAGCAATATTTTCCAAACTCATAATTAATCCTCCATAATATTTAACATATCTCGCAACGCATAACTTGCCATAGCAAGTCCTGATGCATTAGGAACAAAGATCATTGATGAAACAATTTTATCTTTCTTTATAGGTTTTTCCAACGAAAAAGAAACAAGCACACTAGATAAATCCACTCCTGCTTCTTTCAATAAATATCGCAATTTTTTTGCAAGTGGATCAGATGTAGTTTTGTTTATTTTAGTAATAATAACTTTTGTTGGATCTAATCTATTACCCATTCCTAAACTAGAAATTATTTTTATATTGTTTTCTTTACAATATTTAATAAGTAAAACTTTTGCTCTAATATCATCAATGCAATCGAAAACATAATCACATTCATTAAAAATTTTAAAATTAAAGTTTTCATCAATTTTTGAAAAAACAGATACGGTTTCGGCCTCTTTTCTTAAATTGTTCATATATGAGTTTAAAGAATCAACCTTGCACTTTCCTAAATCGTTTGTGGAAAATGCTATTTGTCTATTAAGATTAGAAGCATCTACTTTATCAAAATCAACTAATATAAATTTATAAATTCCAGATCTCAATAAAGCTATAGGAATAATGGAACCAACTCCACCATTTCCACAAACTGCTACTTTTTTTGTATGCAATATTTCAACATTCTCTTCGCCAATTAAAAGTTTTGTACGATCATCAAAGTGTTTTTCCATAATCAATGGCCTCCTCAACCGAAGAACACCATTTAATATTGTCAAATTGATGTTTAAAAAATGTCATTTGTCTTTTTGCATAATTTCTTGTGTTCTTTTTAATTAATTCTATTTTTTTATCTAATGGAAGCTCATTATTAAATTCTTTATAACCTATTGCTTGAAGAGCTCTTTTCTCTGCACCATATTCATAAAACAAAAATTCTACTTCTTTTTTTAATCCATTATTAATCATCTCATCAACTCTTTCATTAATTCTTTTGTAGAGTATTTCTCTAGGAATATCTAAACCAATGAAATGAACGTCATCATACAATAATTTGTTTTTACCATTTTGATTTAAAGATGATTTTGATTTTCCATGAATCTTATAAATATACAAAGCTCTTAATAGTCTTTTGCGATTGTTTTCGCCAATCTTATTAGCATCTTCTGGATCAATTATTGAAAGTTTTTCAAATAATTCTTTATTAGAACATTCATCCAAAAAATCTTCTGGCATTGGTTTTTCATCTTTTTGAAAATTATAATCATATAGAGCTGCTTTAAGATATAATCCAGTACCTCCAACTAAGATTAAATTTTCATTTTGATGTTCTTTTATAAAATTTCTACAAACTTCTTGGTATTTTGCAACATCGAAATCTTCATCAATATTTTTAATGTTATATAAAAAATACCTTCCCGATTCTAATTCTTCTTTTGTTGGCTTAGCTGTGCCAATATCCATTTCTTTATACACTTGAAAAGCATCAAAATTAACGATTTTAGCATTATAAAAAAGTGATAATTCTTCTGCTACTTTTGATTTTCCACTTGCTGTAGGCCCAACTATACAAATAATCAAATTTCAAGCTCCTTTTTAATTTCTTCTAATAAATCGCAAACATCATCACTAACACTTTTAAATTGAATAATTAAAGGATTGTTGTTGTATTCATTTAAAAGTTTATAATATTCTTCTTTTTCTTCTTCTGAAGGATTGCATTTTTGAAGAAAAGAAATACGTTTTTTAAGATTTGAAAGTTCATCAGATTTAAAAATGAGTTCTTTCAATCTTATATATTCTTGAACCATAGGTTCATCTAGTAAATCTTTTTTTACTTTATTTAATGATTCTTTAATTTCGCTATTCATTTACAATTTCACCAATTAAGAAATAAAGATGATTTTCTAATATCTTAACATTAATAATCTTGCCAATTAATGACATATCTCCCTTAAAATTGACAACTTTATTATTTTCAGTATATCCACTCATTAAATCATCATTTTTCTTAGAAACTGAGTCCACTAAAACCTTATATGTTTTTCCTACCATCTCTTCTGACTTTTTTAAAAAATCTTCTTCTAATGATTTTTTAAGTTCAGTAAATCTTTTTGATTTTTCTAAATATGGAACATCATCTTTTAGTCTAGCAGCAGGAGTTCCAACTCTTGGAGAATAAATAAAAGTATATGCGCTTGTATATCCAACTTCTTTGCATAAAGAAACTGTATCTAAAAATTCCTCGTAAGTTTCATTTGGAAAACCAACAATTATATCAGTAGAAAGCGCAATATTTGGGATAACCTTTTTAATTCTTGAGACTAAATTAAGATATTCTTCCCTTGTATATCTACGAGCCATTCTTCTTAAAACTTCATTACTTCCAGATTGAACTGGTAAATGAATATACTTCATGATGTTATCGTATTTTGCAATAACTTCAATGACTTCATCTTTAAAATCGCTTGGATATGATGTTAAAAATCTAAGTCGGGGAATTCCAAGTTTTGCAACTTCTTCTAAAAGAACTGCAAAATTTGAACCATCTTTCAAATCTTTACCATAAGCATCAACATTTTGCCCAAGCAAAGTAATTTCTTGATAACCTGAATCAACAAGTTCCTTACATTCTTTTAAAATATCATTTATATCACGGCTTCTTTCTTTTCCTCTAGTATAAGGAACGATGCAATAAGTGCAAAATTTATCACATCCATAAGTAATATTTACAAAAGCCTTATATTTATCATTTCTAATTGAAGGAAGATCTTCAATAATATCGCCTTCTGCACTTGAAACACATACAATTCTTTTATTTAATTCTAAGTGTTTTTCTAAAATCAAAACTAAATCTTTGATATTATGAGTTCCAATCAAAATATCAACACATTTAAATGTTTCTAAAATACGATCAATAACATGTTTTTGCTCGCTCATACATCCAGAAACAATTAAAATAACATCTTTTTTAGTCTCTTTTAATTTCTTTACATCGCCAATTTCACCATATACTTTATCTTCAGCGTTTTCTCTAACTGCACAAGTATTAAGTAAAATAATATCAGCATTATTTAACTCTTCAGTTCTAGTCATTTTTAAAGAATTAAATATCCCAGCAATATTTTCTTCATCACGATAATTTGCTTGGCAACCATAAGTTCTTATAAAATATTTTTTACCATTTAAAAAATTAATTATGTTGTCGTTAGGAACATAATCGTAATGATAAGTTTCACTATGTTTTAATCTTTCTCTAGCTTTGTTCATGCTAGGTAAGTCTAAATATAAAATATCTTTACCCATTTTCTTTACCATTCAACAAATTGATTCTTTCAATTTTAGTTGCCTTATTTGTAATATCATCAAATTCTATAATTACCGCATTAAATAATATGTCATCATTGTCCAAATATTCAAAAGTTGCAGTTCGATCATGCATAATAGTTTTCCTAATAACAGAATTTATTTCATTTCCTAAAACCGAATTATAACTGCCACACATTCCTACATCACTAATAAATGCTGTTTTATTGTTTAATATTTGATTGTCAGCAGTCTGCACATGAGTATGTGTACCAATAACTGCGCTTAAATTATTAGATAAACAATACGCAAAAGATTTCTTTTCTCCAGTAGATTCTGCATGATAATCAACAATATGAATATCTGAATCATCTTTTTCTAATAAACTAAGCATTACTTGATAAGGTTCATCAACTTTTTCTTTCATAAGTGAATGCCCTAATAAATTTGTAACTCTAATTTTTTTACCTTTGCATAAATAAACATTACTCCCATTACCAGGGAAAACTCTTTTAATATTTAAAGGTCTAATAATATTATCATTATTTAAAACATCAAGAATTTCAATGTTATCACGATAATGATTGCCAAGAGTCATGCAATTTATAGGTAGATTGCATAAAAAAACATATGTGCTCCTGTTGATCCCATGGCCATAAGCAATATTTTCGACATTGACAATTACAAAGTCACATTTGGTTTTATTAAGAACAAATGGAAGGTTCTTTAAAAGAGCCTTCCTTCCTACTTCTGCTACAACATCACCAACAAATAAAACTTTCATTATTTGGCTGTTTCTATCGCGCGATATTCACGAATGACATTGACTTTAATTTGTCCAGGGAATGTCATTTCATTTTCAATCTTCTCTTTTATGTCGTGCGCCATTTTAAATGCTTGAAGATCATCAACTTTTTCAGGAATAACCATAACTCTAACTTCTCTACCTGATTGCATTGCAAAACATTGTGAAACACCATCAAAGTCTTTGCAAATATTTTCAAGTTGTTCAATTCTCTTGATATAAGTTTCAAGAGTTTCACTACGAGCACCAGGTCTTGCAGCACTTAAAGTATCTGCTGCTGCAACTAAAATACTAGTTAGATATTTTGGAGCACAATCTCCATGGTGAGATTCAATTGCATTAATAACAACATCTGATTCTCCGAATTTTTTTGCAAGTCTTGCACCAATTTCAACGTGGCTTCCTTCCAGTTCAAAATCAGCTGCTTTACCAATATCGTGAAGTAAGCCAGCACGTTTTGCCATATTTTGATCTAAGCCAAGTTCAGCAGCCATCATGCCGCAAATTTGTGCTGTTTCAATACTATGTTCAAGTTGGTTTTGACCATAACTTGTTCTATATCTTAATTTACCAACATAAAACATGAGTTCTTTATCCATTCTTCCAATGCCAAGTTTGAAGACTGCATCTTGTCCTGCTTTACGAATAACTTCATCAACTTCTTTTTGACATTTTGCAACAACTTCTTCAATTCTTCCTGGTTGAATTCTTCCATCTTTAACAAGAATTTGAAGAGCACGTGATGCAATTTCTCTACGAATAGGATTAAAGCAACTAATAGTAATTGCTTCAGGAGTATCATCAATAATAATGTCAACTCCAAGTAATTGTTCTAAAGATTTAATATTTCTTCCTTCACGACCAATGATTCTACCTTTCATTTCATCGCTTGGAAGAGAAATAACGTTAACCGTATGATCGGTTGTAACTTCTTGAGCATCTCTAAACATTGCATTAGCTAATATTTGTTTTGCCTTTTCATCTGCTTCTTGTTCAGCTTCATCTTCTCTATTTTTCATGTATTGAGCAATTTCACGATTGTATCTTTCCTCAACACGTTTAAAAATTTCAGACTTGGCTTCTTCAGTTGACATCTTTGCAACCTTTTGAAGTTCATTAATGATACTGTCAATTTTTTCTTGTAAAACAGCATCTTTTCTCTTGTTTTCTTCAATACCTTTTTCGATTAAAGTTTCTTTTTCATCAAGAGCATTCTCTTTTTGAGTTAATGAAGCATCTCTTTGATTAATAAGTTGCTCTCTTTGATTAAGTTTGTTTTCTTGTACAACAACGTCTTGTTTTCTTTCTTTGATATCTTTCTCTGCTTCTTGTTTCATCTCAAACACTTTTTGCTTAGCATCTATTTCAGCATTTTTAATAAGATGTTCCGCTTTTATTTGAGCTTCATTTAATATTTTATCAGCATCATGTTTTGCTTTTTTCTCTTTGAATCTTGGTGAAAAAGTAAAATATAAAACGCTAATAGCAACACCTACAAATAAACAAAGAAGAGATATGATTAATACCCAGTACCAATCCATAATAAAATCTCCTTTTGTTGAAAAGTACCGAAGGCAAAACTAACTATAAAATTTACGCTATATCGTTATTTATAAAAATAATTACAATAAATGAAAATATATATTGAGTACCTCGCGATACCATTAAAAATTATAACAAAGGAAATTTATATATTCTATATAAATTACTAAAAATAAACTAAAAATGCCAAATTCCAAATTGACAAATTGGTCATCTAGTTCTTCTTAAAGAAATCTTCATCCAATTCTTTAACATCATTATCTAAAGATTTTACTACTTCTTTATTCATTGCTTCACCATTAATGATTTCTTTTTTAAGTCGTTCAAAAACATCTTTATTTTCAGCTAAATAGAGTTTTGCTGTATCTCTGCCTTGACCCATTCTATCTCCATAAACTTCATACCATGAACCTGACTTTTTTACAATTCCCATTTGAAGACCAAGATCTAAAAGTTCGCCCTCTTTAGAAATTCCTTTTCCATAAATTATATCTAATTTACAAGATTTAAATGGTGGTGCAACTTTGTTTTTAACTACTTTAACGCAGACAGTATTGCCAACGAAATTTACACCTTGTTTTATGGCTTCTGTTCGTCTTATATCTAGTCTGATACTTGAATAGAATTTTAAAGCACGTCCACCAGTTGTAACTTCTGGACTGCCATAAATAACACCTACTTTTTCTCTTAATTGATTAATGAAAATTACAGTACAATTTCCTTTGTTTAAAACCGCAGTTATTTTTCTAAGTGCTTTTGACATTAATCTTGCAAGTAATCCAACTTGAGCATCAATCATCATGCCATCAACTTCTGCTTGAGGAACAAGCGCCGCAACACTATCAACAACAATTAATTTAAATGCACCTGATTTTGCAAGCATTTCAACAATTTGAAGAGCTTGCTCCCCTGAATCTGGTTGACTCAAAATTAACTCATCAATATTTACGCCTAAATTTTTAGCGTATGTAGGATCAATTGATTGTTCTGCATCAATAAATGCACATCTTCCTCCGTTTTTTTGTGTTTCTGCGATTGCTGTAAGAGCAAGCGTAGTTTTTCCACTACTTTCAGGACCATAAATTTCAACAATTCTTCCAAGTGGATAACCACCACACCCTAAACAATCATCAAGTAATATTGAACCACTCGATAAAATATCACTACTGATTTTAGGTCTATCTCCTAAAACCATAACTGAGCCACGACCAAAAGAGTGCTCAATATCACTTAAAACAGCCTTTAACGTCTCGTCATACAATTTTTTTGTGTCATCTTTCATAAAAATACCTCCACACTAGTTATATGTAGGGAATTCTGGAATTTTACCGAAAAATTTTTATTTTTCGTAAAAAACTTCTTTGTTATCTTTTAGATAAATCACGCCACCTATTAAAGAAGTAATGGTAGTTAGATAACAAATAATGTCGCTGGCATGCAAATAAGTTGGCCAATTAGCATCAAAATAACTGAATGGCCATCCATTTAAAAACACTAAAGTAATTGCAATCATTTGAAGTACAGTTTTTGCTTTACCCCAATAGTTTGCTGCTAAAACTACATTTTTTGTAGCAGCCATAAATCTTAATCCATCAACAACCAAATCACGAATAATCATCAAAACAACACAAAACCAAGGAAATTTTAAAGCATCTTGAGTACTCATAAAATTAATAGCTTGGAAAACCATAACTGAATTAATAAGCATCTTATCAGCAATTGGATCTAAAAATTTGCCAAGATCTGTTATTTGATTATTTTTTCTTGCTAAATATCCATCAAGAAAATCAGTAAGACTTGCTATTAAAAATACTGCTAAAAATATAAGCATTAATGAATTCAAGGTTACACCAGCATGTTCGAAATTAAAACTTGCAATATTTATAACTTTAAATTGATCTAATAAATAAAAAATAATTAAAGCAATAATCAAAAGACCACCGATAATAATTCTAGAAATGGTAATTTTTGTAGGTAAATTAATTTTCTTCATAATATTCCTTTTAGTTTAAGTGAGTATTCAGTCAATAAGCCATGTTCTGTCGCGTGCAATCATTAATCTAAGAATAAATCTTACTATCAAACCTTCATTTAGGTTCTCTAGTTTCCCCTACCAATTAATTTGGGTTTCTTGCTTATGGAGTTTACCAACGTTTCATTTTGCAATTTCTTGCAAATTCGTCACTGTGGCACTTTAAGTTATCGAATCATGACCGAAGTTTTAGATTTTCTAACGTCGTTACTAGCTCCCTAGTACCTAGTTTTATTTTTTAAACTAGCATAAACACTACTCTCATCGCAGAGAGTGCAAGCATGGACTTTCCTCTAGTATAAATACTAGCGATTGCATAGACTGAAAGTTATTTAATTTTACTTGGATCTACCCCTAATTCATAGAGCTTATTTTCATAGGCACTAATTTTTTTGAGTAGTTCTAAATTATCAAGACGAGAATAATCATTTACTACAAAAGTTTGCTTAGATTTTTTAACTCCTTGAGCTTTCATAGATTCGATTTCATTAGTTAGCTCTTGATTTTCTTTTTTAAGTTCGTTCACTTTATCATTTAAATTAATTACGACATTGTCGATTACTTTATAATCTTTTAAAACAGTATCAAGGAAAGTATCGACTTCCAATGGATCGTAACCCTTAACATTTTTTGTGAATTGCTTATTTAAAATATCTTTGCTAGTTAATAAAAGTTTCATAATTTTCTAATTTCCTGACAACTAATATTATAGAAGAATGAGTTTTTTTCTTCAATTAATCAAATTGAAATTAAGGAGGTGAAAAACTATAATAAGTCGATGAAAGAAATTAACCGTCTATTAAATAGTTCTAAAACAGTAGTGTTTCTAGATTATGAAGGAACACAATTTACACAAGAAATTATTGCAATTGGTGCTGTAAAAGTCGTTCTTGATAACAAAAATCAGGTAAAAAAAGTTTTTCCTGGTTTTAAACAATATGTTAAAGCTCATGGAGAAGTTGGCCCTGTTGTTTCTAAATTAACTGGAATTACTGATGCTGAATTGCAAGAAAAAGGCATTAACTTTTTATATGCAAATAAATATTTTAAAGAATACGTTGGAAAACATGCCAATATAAAATTTATTACATATGGTAATTTTGATATGCGTTTACTTCATCAAACCTCTATAATTGCAGGTTTGACTGAAGATCCATTTATTAAAAGCATTTATAAAAACTACATCGATTTTTCAACATTACTTGGTAGATATGTAAAAAGCAAAAAAGGAACACAACTTTCTTTACATGATGCTCTTGCACTTTTTAATGTGACTCCACAAGGCGAAGCACATAACCCAATGTTTGATGCACTTAATTTAATGCTTCTTTATAAAGCAGTTTTAAATAATCGTGCAATAATTACAAAAGAATATACAAAAGTTTTATTAAATAACCACGTTTATCCAGCTCCTATTTCAAAAATCATACGTGATTTAAAAACGAATGGTACGGCAACAATGGAAGATTTGGTAAAATATATAGGGGAAGATATTTAATGATCAATTATCCAGTTGGAATTAAAAACAAAAAGAAAACTACTATATATAAGAATAGAGGTATGTCTCTAGAATCTTTAATTAACGATACAAATGAGTACTATTTATTAAATAACAAAGCCGTTATTTATAAAAAACCCACACCAATTAAAATAATCAAAATGGAACCTAATAAAAAACGTATTACGAATGCAATTTTTGATAAACATTCAACTACTGATTATAACGGCGTGTATAAAGGAAAATACATTGATTTTGAAGCTAAATCAACTAAAAGTAAAACTAGTTTTAATTTAAACAATTTTCAATCGTGTCAAATTTCACATTTTCGTAAAATTCTTATGCAGAAAGCCATTGCTTTTGTAATTATTGAATTTTCAACACTTGAAGAATTTTATATTTTACCTGCTAAAAAATTAATCGAATTTATTGATAATGAAAAGAAAAAATCGATACCTTTAAAATATATAAAAGAGAATGGATTTGCACTTCAAATTACAATCAACCCACCATTAGATTATTTAAAATTTATTCCTTTAATTTCTTAAAATAAGAACAATATTCTTTTAAACCACAATTTTTGCAATCAGGATTTATTGCTTTACAATAATTACGACCAAAATGAATAAATTTATGATGCAAATCTATCCAGTCTTTTTTATCAAATGCTTTTTTCAAATTCTTTTCTACAGTCAAAACAGAATCATTTTCCTTAGCAAATCCTAGTCGCTTTGAAACTCTATTAACATGGGTATCTACTGGAAAAGCAGGCTCATGGAACCATTCAATAAGCATAACATTTGCAGTTTTATTTCCAACACCTGGCAAACTCATCATAGTTTTTTTATCACTTGGAACTTTTCCATTATATTTTGTTAATAGTTCACGAACGATTTCTTTAAGATATAATGCTTTATTTTTATATAAACCTAATGTTTTTAAATATGACTCGATTTCTTTAATTGAAAGTTTATCAAGTTCCTCTAAAGAATGATGATCACCAAAAAGTTTACTGGTTACTACATTTACTTTTTTATCAGTGCATTGGGCTGAAAGCATGATTGCAATAAGCAAAGAATAATCAGAATCAAAATCAAGGGTGCAAGTTGCATCCTTGCATTTTTCATTAAAATAAGCCGAAACCGCTATAGTTTTTTTATTCATCGTTAAGTTTTTTAATAATTAAGGAGTCAATATAATTAATAGATAATTTTTTATAATTTGCTGCATCTTTTAAGGAATTAACAATAATTTTTTCATCAACATCGTTTTTAATCCAATCATCAATGTGCGATAACTCAATTGGGGTAAGTTCTCTTTGGAAGTAATTCGTAAACAACTGAAAAATTCTATCCCTATATTCAGTTAATTCTTTGTTTTTATTATATTCATCTTCAGAAAATAATGATTTTTCAAACTTCTTAAAAAGAATTTTCTTAATAGGTTCAATTGTGGTTTTTGGTTCGCCACTTGCAGTATCAAACTCAATATATTTCTTTTTATAAAGCGAAGTTAAACATTTATCAATTATCTTGCTCGACATAGTCATTTTCAAAGACAAGGCATCAGTTGTAATAAATTCATTACCTTGCTCAAGAAGATGATTAATCATTAAAATAACAGATAGTTCTTCTTCTGTAATATTCATTTCCTTATAAAAATCTAGTAATAAATAACTGAAATCTATCGCTTTATAATTTGAACTCTTCATTTTAACATCCTCTCAACTTTCTCTAACTTTTTATTTTCTTCGTTAATCTTATCTTTATTAATTAAATCTAGCAAACCTTTATTTCCATTTATAGCCTTTTTTGTATTTTCTTCCATTACTAAACCATACTCAATGCAAAATCTTTTTGCCCGTAAAATTCTTAATGGATCTTCTTTTATTTTATTTTCTGGGTTTCCTATAATTCTTAAAATTCTATTTTTTAAATCGTTTACCCCAAATCCTGTTGGGTCTAAAATTTTATAATTTTCATCAATATAAATGGCATTAATTGTGAAATCCCTTCTTTTATAATCAATATTTATATCTTTAACAAATTTAATAAAAGATGGGTGGCGAGAATCGTTGTATTCTCCTTCTTCTCTTAGTGTAACAATATCAATCTTTTTATTATTATATTCAAATTTAACTGTGCCAAATTTTTCAAAAGTATTATCTACCTTTAAAAATTCTTCAATTTCTAAAGGAGTTGCATCAGTAACAAAATCATAGTCATCAATATTTTTGTTGAGCAAATAATCACGACTGGCTCCACCAATCATGAACAACCTGAATCCATTTTTATTAAAAATATCTTTTAAATAATCAAAAATAATATCCATAACGGATATTATAATTTAATAGATATCTTTTTAGTATTATTTTAAACGCGTTCCGCATTTATTGCAGAATTTCGCTTCATTAGAATTTTGACTCTTACATTGAGGACATTCAACAAATTCATTATCATCTAAATGTATTGGTTTACCACAATCACATTTAATAAATGTATCAATTTCTTCATTTTTTAAATTTTTAATGTGTGCAAAGAAAAGAATAATTCCACCAATCGAAATAATTGGAGATCCTATCCAAAAAAGATATAACAAAGAAGCTTCTGAAACATTGGTGTCAGTTAAACCGAAGTTAACAAAAGCAATTAAATCAATTACTGAACCAATAACTAAAATAACAATTCCAATAAAACGCAATACTTTTCCAGTTTTATAAACCTTGCTTTTGTTTTCTTCCACTTCTCTAATTCCTTTGTTTTATAGTATGTTTAAATGTTGTTTTTTTCAATATTAAAACATTATTTTTCATGGAAAATACAAAAAAAGTAGGGCTTTCTGCCCTACTTCACATTACTTTTCAAAAATTATTTAATGACTTCTTTTAAATTTTTTGAAGGCTTGAAACCAACGGTCTTGGTTGCAGGAATTGTAATCTTGCTTCCATCAACTGGGGATGTTCCAACTCTTTCTTTTCTGTTCTTGAGAGTGAAGACACCAAAGTTTGAAACTTTGACTGATTCGCCTTTTTCAAGAGCTTTTTGAATTTCATCAAATAAAACACTAACTGCATGTTCTGCATCTTTTTTGGTTAAACCAACTTTTTCACTAACTATAGCAACTAATTCGGCTTTATTCATATTTTTTTGTTCATCTCCTTATGCAATAAAAATATCATAATTAAAAATCGTTTACAATAGATTTTTGTCTAAAAAATATCGATTTCATCGATTTATTATCATTTTAACAATCAAATTTAATGATTTTAAATTTTCTAATTATTTTCTCTTTCTTAAAACAAGATTTATTGGACTACCCTCTAATTCAAAAGAGTCTCTAATTTTATTTTCAATATATCTTAAATAAGAAAAATGCATCCACTTTGGTTCATTAACAAATAAAGCAATTGTCATTGGTTTAGTCCCTACTTGTTGAGCATAATAAATTTTAACTCTACCACCATTAAAATCAGGTGTCTCATTCATCATTTGAGCTTCTTGAATAATTTCATTTAAAACAGCAGTTTTAATTTCAAAATTATAAGACTCATAAACTCTATCGATTGCATCAAAAATTTTATTAATATTAGTTTTATTCAATGCACTTGTAAAAATAATTGGTGCATAATCTAAAAATTTGAATTCTTTACGAATCTTTTCAACAAATTCTTTCTTTTCTTCGTTTGGATTTTTAATTAAATCCCATTTATTCACAACAATAATTATTGCTTTATGGCTCTCAATTGCATATCCAACAACATGTTTATCTTGGTCAATAATTCCTTTTTCAGCATCGATAACAAGTATAGCTATATCTGAATTATCGATAGCTCTTAATGCTCTAATTGCAGCATATTTATCAATAGATTCATAAATCTTTCCACGTTTTTTAAGACCTGCTGTATCAATTGCAACATAATTTCTATTATTTCTAGCAAAAGGTGTATCAATAGCATCTCTTGTTGTACCAGAAATTGAAGAAACAATAGTTCTAGTTTCGTTTAACATTGCATTAGTCAAGGATGATTTTCCTACGTTAGGACGACCAATTAAAGCAAAACGAATTGATTCATCAATTACTTCGCTTTGTTCTTTTGGGAGTTTTTTAATAACATCATCTAAAATATCACCAATACCTATTCCATGAACGCCACTAGTAGCAATAGGTTCACCAAGACCTAATGAATAAAATTCATAAATATTATTAATGTGTTCGATACTATCAATCTTATTTACAGCCAAAACAACTGGCTTCTTTGATTTATAAAGCATTGATGCAACTAATTTGTCATCATCCGTAAGCCCAACCTTACCATCAACTACAAATAAAATTACATCTGCTTCATCTATAGCCATTTGGGCTTGCATTCTTATTTGTTCTTGAAAAGGTCTATTTGCTAATTCAATTCCGCCAGTATCTACGCACATAAAATCACGCGTGAGCCATGTGGCTTTCGCGTAAATTCTATCTCTAGTAACACCTCTTTCTTCTTCAATTATTGATTTTTTCTCACCAATAATACGATTGAAGATTGTTGATTTTCCAACTGATGGTGATCCAACTATTGCAAGCAGACCCAAACTCATACTATTCAATTCCCTTTTCTTTTAAAATTGATAACAATTTTTCAACAACATCGCTGATTTTTAAATTTGTTGTATCAATTAAAATGCTATCGCTTGCAGGTTTAAGAGGAGCAAATTCTCTATGAGAATCAATATAATCTCTCTTTTTAAGATTATCTAAACATTCCTCTCTTGTGGTTTGAATGCCTTTTTCAAGATTCTCCATATATCTTCTTTCAGCTCTTTCATTGACATCTGCAATTTGAAAAAACTTCACACTAGCATTAGGAAGTACATAGGTGCCTATATCTCTTCCATCCATGATTACTGAACGATTGTTAGCTAATTTTCTTTGAATATCAACTAAACATAAACGAACATTTTTATAAGTTGAAACATAACTAACATTATCTGCAACATCATTTTCTCTAACTCTAGAAGAAACATCTTCTCCATCTAAAGTAATATGATTATTTTCATCAAAATCAATCTCAATCTTCCCAATTAAAGAATCACATTGTTCTTCGTTTTTAGGATCTAATCCTTTATTTAAAACAGCCAATGTAAAAGCTCTATACATTGCACCAGTGTCAATGTATGTAAAATTAAGGCGAGTTGCCAATATTTTTGCAATTGTAGACTTTCCACTCGCACTTGGTCCATCAATTGCTATACTATAATTCATCATAAAGTTTTACTCATCCAAACTATAAGCCAAATAAGGAGGCCTAAAATAACTGCACCAATTAAACAATATAAAATAGTAATCAAAAGTTTTTTGTTTTGATAACTTTTAAAAATTGGGGCATCCCTAAATTGTTTTCTTCTACTTTCCGCACCTTCATCAATATCTAAAGCTTGAGTATCAATCATTTCATTGTTATTGATTGGAATAGTTCTAGTAGGAGCATAATCTTGTCCATTTTTGCCTTTTCCTTTATTTATAGAAGTGGTATCAGGCATACTTTTAATTTCTTCTCTTAATTCGCTATATTTAGCGACTCTTGTTGTTGCATCTTTCTCTTGTTTCATGTGTAATATGTTATCATTTTTTACTTATTAATTAAATTGATATATTTAATAATTTCACTAAAAATGTTATATTAATGCACGGAGGATTTTTTATGCCTATCAAAGTTAAAGTTGATGCTGATGCATGTGTTGGTTGCGGTCTTTGTGTCGGAAGCTTCCCAGAAACATTCGAATTTGATGAAAACGGAAAAGCTTCAGTTCATGGTGACATTGAAGAAGCAAGTGCTGATGAAGCAGTTGCAAGCTGCCCAGCTGGTGCAATTTCAAAATAGTTAATTATAAAAAAGATTCGAGAAAATTCGAATCTTTTTTATTTATTATTTTTATTTACTTTTTCTATTAAAACTCTCATTGGCTTATAGATAACCATTGTTGCAAAAACAACGATTGCATCTTTAATAAAATTAAAAGGTAATAAAAATTCATAGGCAATTTTTATATCAGTTACCCCTTTAATTGTTGGATCAAATGCTTGAAACATGCCAGCTACAACATTTTGACCATAAATAAATCCATATAAAGGATAGATTGTATAAAGACCAATTATGCACGAGAAAATTAAATTTGATAAAACACCAACAGTTATAGCAATAGTTACGCCTGAAAATGTTCTTCTTCTATTATAAATTAAACAAGCAGGAATAATAAAAGCACAAC
>CAVKEL010000069.1:0-5466 GCA_963655445.1 Acutalibacteraceae bacterium
ATATCGTAGTCGTAATTATAATCAATATTTTTGCATTCATTTAAAATATAACCATTATATTCCTCACTAATAAGTCGATCTCCATAATTAAATTCTTTTTTTAATTCAAAAATAGATTTATTTATTGAATTTGCTACACCAATATCGCCAACATAATCAATTGCTTTTATTCTATTTTTAATCGCTGTTCTTGCACTTAAAAAATATTTATAAGACTTATTTAAATCTTTTTTGACACCTATACCATCTCTATAAAATAAAGCCATTCTTAATGCAACATCTGCATATTTGGATGTATCATCTTTTAAATAATAATAGAAATTTTGGAAATATATTTTGTCCACTAATTTATATGCTGTTTTTTCGTCTTTCGTTGTCCCATAGCCATGTTTAAAGCAATCAGATAATTTATATGTTGCCTCGAATATACCTTTACTAATATGTGCAATTGCAAAATATTTAAAACTCTTTTCATAGTTAGGAATTCCATCATTATTTTTTCCATAATAATAAATATATCCAAGAACATTAGCTAAATATGGTTCTGGTTTTAAATTAATTGCTTTTAAAAATAATTCTTCTGCTTTTTTTACATTTATTTCAAAAGAATGTTCTCCTAAATAATAATCAAACCCTAAATAGGTCATAGCATAAAAGTTTTCTTTATCAGCTAACTTTTGAACGCTTTTAACATAAAACTCTCTTGCTTCGTTTTTATTTTTAATATTGTGTATTTTCTCCATATCATCGCGCATTATAAATAAAAGTAAACAAACAGTTTTTTCATTATATTTTCTATCTTCCCTTGCTAATTCATTTTGTTTTAAAAAATCATTCAAAATGAGTATTGCATCATCAATAGTTGAAAAATAATCATCAACAAATTCATTAAATATAGATTTCATGAAAATCTTAATTATATTATCTTCTTTTTCTAAAAAAGGATCTTCCTTAATGTTTATATCATCAAAGAAAAATCTTTCATAAACAAAAATATTATTGATTTGAAAGTTTAAAATATTGAGAAGATTGTCTTTAATGCTTTTCATCTCGATATTTTCATCTTTGAATTTTTCTTTTTCTAAAAAAGCAACCAATTCTCTAAGCTTAATATGATACGTTTTATCTTGTTTTAAGAAAAATGCCTCATTAATAAACTTTGATTTAAATGCTTCAATTAATGATTTTTCCCCTCTAATGATGCTTGATAATAATTCATAATTAACATCTATTAGTTTAAAACAATCGCATTTTTCAAAATCGCCTTCAAAATAAAAATCGGATAAATAATATCCTTTCTTTTCAAATTTCTTAGTATATTTGTTTTGCATATTTTACTCCCCCTTTAAATTAACTAATACAATAATAAACCATTCAACAATTAATTGTGATAAATAAATCTTTCCTTTATCAAATTTAGATAAAAATTCAACAAAATAAGAAATCAAAATAGTAGAATAATAGAGAATAATTCAAGGAGCTATTTATGAATAACAATTTTAAAGAAATAAGAATCATGGACAATTTTTATCAAACTTCATCATTCTTTCCAATGCCACTTTGCTTAATCGGAACACTAGATGAAAAAGGTGAATTAACCTCATTTGGTGCATATTCTCTTGTCTTCCCTTATTACATTGCGGGAAAAGATTTTTATGCAATGATCTTAGAATGTAGAAATACTTCAAACACAGCAAAAGGAATTCTAAGACATGGAAAATGTACTATTAATTTCTTACCTTATACTAAAAAGAATTTTGAAGAACATGTAAATTTAGGTTTCCCAGGTGATACTCCTGAAGAAAAGATGAAAAACTTCAAAATTTCATTGAGTGATTCTGAATCAAGTAAATTAGATAAGAAACACAAATATCCAAAAATAATAAACGAAGCTTTACAAGTCTTTGAATGTACATGGGTTAAAGAATTAGATAATGCTCAAAATGATAAAATCTTAGATGAATATAACGCACCATATCATGACTTTAATGGTATTACAT
Organism: Acutalibacteraceae bacterium; assembly: GCA_963655445.1. Classification (GTDB taxonomy): domain Bacteria; phylum Bacillota_I; class Bacilli_A; order RFN20; family CAG-826; genus Onthovivens. Next base: position 2,001 of record CAVKEL010000069.1, read on the forward strand.
CTAAATATGGTGCACATTTTATCTTAAAAATTGATAAGATTCTTTTAAAAGAAAATTATTATAATTCTTTAATTAATGGAGTAACTAAACGTAATTTCTGTCCACTTCCAACAAATTGGGGATATAGAGATTCTAAAAATTTTTGGTGCTCTCCATATCGTAAACCAAGTCCAGTTGGAATACCAAATCGCGAAGTAGATTTAACATCTCTAAAATATGCAGCAAATAGGCTTAACACTGATGTAAAATTCACTGATGATGCATTAAAACAACTAGTAAAAGTTCCACGTCCATTCTTAAAACTTGTCTTACAAGGTTGTGTTGATTGGGCAAAGGAAAACAATGTTAAAACCATTACCGAAGTCGAAATGAAGATCATCTCTGATAAACGTTCAAAAGAAAAAAATAAAAAGAAATAACAAAATATGCTGGTTAATTCCAGCATTTTTTATTTTCTATTGATTTAACTTGCAAAATAATTTATATTAGAACAAATGTTATAGAACAATTGTTTTAAATAATACAGGGGGTCATTTATGCCGCCAAAAGCAAAATTTACAAAAGATGAAATCATAGATGCAGCATTATTAATTATTAAAGAAGAAGGTATCGAAAATCTTACTGCAAGAAATCTAGGGAGCAAACTCAAAAGCTCATCGTGCCCTATTTTTACTATTTTTAAAAATATGGAAGAAGTCAAAATAGCAACCATCCAAAAAGCAAAACAAATATATAGAAAATATGTTGAAGAAGGGCTAAATGATAGTATCCCATTTAGAGGTGTCGGAAAATTATATATTCGCTTTGCTTCTGAAGAGCCAAAATTATTTCAACTTCTATTTATGAATGATGAAAACTCCACAATTGATAGCAATTCGATATTACCATTAATAGATGAAAATTATGAAATTATATTAAGATCAATAACTTCAAGTTTTCCTGTTGATGAAACATTTGCTAATCATTTGTATTATCATATGTGGATTTATACCCATGGCATCGCATGTTTAAATGCTACTAGAACTTGCAAATTTTCAAATAATCAAACCGAAAATATGCTTAATCAAGTCTTCCTAAGTTTAATGGATTCTAGAAGGAAGAAATATGAATAAAGAATGGTCTGATTTAAATAAGTTATTTCAACTTCAAATTAAAAAAGAAATTACGTTTGATGATGGCATAAAAACACTATTGAAGTTAAGAGATGCTTTATTTAATCAAATCCTCAAAATAAGAAACGAAATTACACTTGATGAGTTTTCCTTAATGCCATTCCCTAGTGTTAATGGTTATCATTCAAAAACAATTGCATATTCAATATGGCATATTTTTAGAATAGAAGATATTGTTGCGAATAGTTTAATTAATAATCAGCCAGAAATAATTATTAAATTTCAAGATAAAATTAAATCTCCAATAATTACTACTGGAAATGAATTGACAAATTATCAAATAGTTGAATTTTCGAAATTATTAAATATAAATGAATTGTATAAATATACAAGGGAAGTAAAAGAAACAACAGATAGAATGCTTAAAAACCTAACATATAACGATTCAAAAAGAATTTTTGATAATATAGATAAAATAAGACTAAGGAATTTAAATGTTGTTAGTAAAGATGAAAATGCATCTTGGTTAATAGATTATTGGTGTAATAAAAATGTGGGTGAATTATTAAAAATGCCATTATCAAGGCATTGGATAATGCATATTGAAGCTTGCTTAAGAATTGAAAATAAAATTATGGAGATAAAAAATGTACGAAAGAATGCTAAATAAAAATAATGTCCCAACATATAAAGAAATGATTGATTATTGTGAAGAAATTGGACAAAGATTTAAGGAAGTAAATGATTGGTTATCAAATCAGTTTTACACCATTACTAATATTAATTTCCCATACGGAAACAAGTATGGTTGGTGCATTACACACAAAGTTAAATCAAAACTTATTTGCAACATATTTCCTGAATGCTCATCTTTTTCTGTCATGATAAGACTGACAAACCAACAATTTAATAGTATTTATAATAGACTAGGAGAATATGCAAAAAATTACATTGATAATAAATATCCATGTAATGATGGAGGCTGGATTCACTATAGAGTAACAAACGGAAATCAAATATCAGACTTAATAACTATAATAACTGAGGAATGTAATAAAAATACGGTTTTGTAGTAATGATTTAAAATAATAGATTTAATATAAAAGGGAGATAAAATGGCACTAAAAGCTTCTGAAATTCAAAAGAAAAGAACTGAGGAAATTGAAAACAAAGCAATTGAAATACTAAATAAAGTTGATATTGCAACGTTAACCTCAATTAATGAGAAAGGTTACCCAAGAACTTGCTTATTAACGAAGCATAAAAATGAAGGCTTTAAAAATATTTATTTCGTAACTTCAAAACGTTCTAACATAAACGGCAAAGCCACACATTTTGAAAATTGCAATAAATCTAGTGTTTGTTATTTTTTAAATGGAAACAGCATTACTTTGATTGGCGAAATAGAATTTATATATGATAAGCAAATTCAAAAAGAAATATGGAATGAATCAGATAAAAAGTTTTTTAGTAAAGGAATAGATGATCCTAAATTTCGCCTTATAAAATTTCATACACTAGAAGCCACTTTTTGGATTGATGGAAAATTTAGAACTTGTAAATATAAATATGAATGAAATCATTGAATACATAGTTTTCTTTTTGATATTTTCATGCATCTTATATTTAGTGATTACTACTATTATAAATGTTATATTGTTAGGACCACTATCAATACATTTTTCAAAAACAAAAAATGCAAAAAAATTTAATTACTAAAGCAAATATAATAGATATTCAAGAACACTTTCAATGTTCTGGTTACGCGTGTGCTTATATACTAAGATATTTCGATTTAAAAATAACCGAAAAAGAATGCTACAACAAAATGCCTAATAAAATGAATACAGGATATGTCTATCCAAAAGGAATCGTTAACTTCTTTAAAAACAGCAATTTTAAAGCAAAATACATAAGAGGAAACTTAAATTCATTAAAAAGAGATTTAGAAGAAGGTGTTCCAATTATTGTCATGATAAAAGTAAAAACAGGCGAAAATTGGCTTCATTATGTACCATTAATTGGATTTGATGAAAATAATTTATATTTTGCAGAATCGTTAGAATATTTAATTAATAATCATCATAAACATTATAATCGCAAAATATCTTATAGTGATTTTTTTAAACTCTGGAACACTTCATCTATTAGACAACCATTTTATAAATACACATATTTCATTATTTCAAAAACATAATTTTATAAACTAAAAACAATAACAATTACAATTCCACCAACTAATAAAGAAAGACCAATAATCGATTTTCTTGAAAATTTTTCTTTTAAAATGATCGCTGAGAATAAAATTGTTAACAATATAGATAATTTACCAATTGAATTAACTGCTATAGGAT
>CAVKEL010000070.1:0-6850 GCA_963655445.1 Acutalibacteraceae bacterium
TTGAGTTTCACTATGTAGTTATAACGGCATTCCTACTCGGGACTTTCACCCTTTAGATATATAACATGCCCGTCACACCATAAAAAGGCACACTTTCATGTGCCTAATTTTATAAATTCAAATTGTAATTACTTGATATTCAAATAATGAGAATAATATTTAATTCTTAGCAAAGCTTTTACAAGTCTAATACCGCCATAAGTTAAGCAGAATAAGGAAGTTGCACTACCAATACAAGCAACAACAAATTCTAAAGAACCTGGAGTAAAAACTCTAACCTTCAAAACATTATATTTGAAAGATAAAAGGATGAAAACAATAGAAATAATGAGGACAATACCACCAATGACTATAAAACTTAATGCATTGTCTTTCATATCTTTTGACTTAGTTAAGGAAGCATGCGCTTTTTGATTAACAACATGCTTTTTTTCTTCGTCTTTTTCATCATAAACTAATTCATTATTACAATGTGGGCAAAGATTTTTCCCTTCTAAATCCTTTTCTTTAATAGCTTTATTACAATAAATACAATATCTTTTCATTTGAATCTCTATTTCACTAAAATCTTAAATTAATTATTGAGTAACAACTGCCTTATATGCGTCATCAAATGCTTGATCAACTAAAGTTTTAATTTCGGCATCAGTTTGAGCATCTTTATCAGTTAAAACAGTCTTAATAATGTTTCCAACAGCAGTACGGCATGCACTACTTAAATCAAAAACTGGAGTGCTAATATATCTATTTCCACTAGCATAAACTTCGTTAAGTTTTAAAACTTGACCAGTATAAGCTTGCTTTTTATCAGAATATGAAGATTCTAATGAAACTTTATCAGCAGCATCAGTGAAAGCCTTAACTGCATCGGTGTTATAACCAGATTCTCTAAGTGGGAAGTATGATTTAGCAGTAGCTAAATTTGCACCATTTTGTGTATTTGTTAAGAATTTATAGAAAATCCAAGCAGCTTTTTGTTCATCTTCATTAGCTTTCTTGAAGAAGCAGATTGATGGACCTTGTGAAATAACTTTTGATTTAGCGGTTGTAGCAACGCCTTTTCCACTATAAATTGATTCATCAATAACTGGGGTTTCGCATAATTTTGCTTCAAATCCACTATCAGTTGCAAAATAAGTAGCACCTGCAGTTGATGAGAATGCAACAAAGCATTTTCCATTAGTGACCATAGTTGAAGAATATTGGTGATATCCTTTAGCTTTATTTGAATAATAAAGCTGATTTTGTGTACAGAATAAACCTTCGTTCTTCCATTTCTTAATTTGAGTAACGAATTTCTTAGCATCATCGTTATTGAATAAAACTGATTCAGCAACATTATTGCTTGCTTTTGTATAAGCAGCGCCTAACATTTCTGAGAAAGTAATGTACATATTTTCAGCGCTATCCCAGCAAACAGGAATTGCAGTATACATATCATCTTCATCAACATTATTTTGGAAGACTTCTGGGAAATCTTGCTTCATTTTTCTAGCAATATCCATTAATTCACTGAATGAAGTTGGAATGCTATAAGCTTCTTTAGTTGCAGCAGCAACAGGAGCAGTATAAACAGCGGCACCTTTACTATCAACTGTATCAACACCAGCTTTTCCTTCACCAACTTTATCAAAAACAGTTTTGTTAATTGACATAGTTTCGCCGGATTTTGAATATGGCATTGAATAGTGTTTGTTATCACTATATTGTTTTGCTTCGCCATCTAAATATGCTGCACTGAAATCTGATTTTGCAGTTGTTGGATCATCAACAACATTTCCTTCTGCATCAAGAGTTTTTCCAAATCCGATTTCTGGATCATCAAAATAAACACCAACATCATTTGCAACACCAGCTTTAATATATCCAGCAACATGATCGCCATAGCAAGTAGCCATTGATGGAACATCACCAGAATTAATACCAGTATTTACAGCGGTTTGGATATTTGAATAACTGCCTTTATAGGTTGTTTCAATTGTGATATTTGGATAAATTTTATTGAATTCAGCAATTGCATCTTTAGCGAAATAATATTCAGTATAAGTTGATTTTTTACGTGCTTCTTCTTCAGCAACGCCATCAGCAACTGGATCTTGATAGTTATTCCACCATGTAACAGTAGCAGTAAGATCTTTTACACTTTTCTTTTCTTCGTTGTTTTGTTCTCCACAACCTGCCAAGCTTGCCAATGCTACTACGGAAAGAGCTAATACTGGCAACTTCTTTAAAAATTTCTTCATTAACGTTAATCCTCCTATATTTGTAATCGTTAATAATTTTTTTATTAATACCTTAGATAAAATAATTATCCTTTAATGCCGGCCCTACCAACACCACGCATAATATATTTTCTAAAGATAATAAATAAGATTAAAAGAGGTAATGTAACTAAAACCGTGGATGCCATGACCCATGAAGTTTGAGTAACATATTCATCTGGTCTAACTTCAAGAGTTAGTGCTTGACCTCTTAACGCAACACTAACCAACCAATATTTTTGATTTGAAACAACAAGATTTGGCCAAACATAAGCATTCCATGAACCAATAATGCCTAAAATGAAAATTGTAATAAGGGTTGGAAGTGCAAGTGGAACCATAACTTTCCAAAGATAACTCCAATCACTCTTACCATCAACTTTTGCAGCTAAATATAATTCGTTAGGAACTTGTCTAAAGTTTTCGCGTAATAAATAGATATAAAAAACACTTGTTAAAAATGGAAGTATCATGGCTGTATATGATTGGAAAGCATTCGATTTAATCGAAATTAATCCCATATTTGACATTGTGGTGAAGTTTGTAATAACCATCATTTCACCAGGAATCATCATTGTAGCTAAGAAAAGTAAAAACAATGTATCTCTTCCTTTAAATTTGAGTTTAGCAAATGCATAAGCAGAAATAATTGTTATAAACATTTGACCACATGTGGTGCAAAGTCCAACAAATAATGTATTTCCAACATATCTGAAATAATCAAATCTACTTAAGGTCTCTGAATAGTTGTACACTATGTTTTCAATAAAGTTACCTTGCGTTGGCCAAAAAGTTCTGGCTGCAGCAACTTCTTCTTCAAGCATAAATGAAGCAACAATCATGTAATAAAATGGAAGTAAAATAATTAAAGCTGCAATTCCTAAAAGAATGTAGAGAATTGTCATAACAATTGCTCTAATTATTTTGTCTCTTTTTTCTGTGCTTTTAACATCCCTTGGTTTGCCTGGGATTACCAATGTTAATTGGGTTGAAATATTTGTAGGTTTCATATTAATAATGTACCCTCTTCTTTGAAATTCTCATTTGAATAAAGGTAAATACCATAATAATTGCAAAGAGAATAACAGCACCAGCTGCCGCAATTTCCATGTGTGGATTATTACCTTCAAGTTGAGAATAAATGTAATAAACAACAGTAGTTAAATCGTGAACATTACCTGTTGTTGTATAATTTCTATTAAATAAACCAACAATTGCATTATATTCTTTAAATGCTCCAATAAATGAAGTAATCATAATATAAAGAATTTGTGGACTTAATAATGGAATTGTAATTTTAAGAGTAGTCTTCCATTTTGGAGATCCATCAATTTTTGCAGCATCATAATATTGCTTATCAATATTTTGAAGACCGCTTGAGAAAATAAGAATCTTATAAGGAAGAGCATTCCAAATAATATAAGCACAAAGAATTATCATTGAATTTCCCCAACTTGCAGAAAGAGAAACCCATTTTGTACCAGCTATGCCAAATAAGTTATTAAAAATACCATAATCACTGAAAATAACAGAGAATACCATACCAACAGCAATTACGTTAGTAACATATGGCATAAAGAATATTGTTTGTAAGAATTTTTGACACCATTTAACATTATTAATTCCAATTGCAATTAATAAAGACAATATAATTGAAATAGGAACTGTTATAAAAGTAATGATAAATGTATTAGGTAATGCATATTGAACAAATTCTGTAATTTTAGATTCTGGAATTCCAGGAACTTTTTCAACAATTCCAAGAACTAAACCATAGTTATCAAAAGTAAAACCTGAATTTGCTCCACTTCTATAATCAAAATCTTTTAAGAAAGATACAACAAAAGTATTTATTAATGGATAAAATGTAAATACTGCCATTAATATTAAAACAGGTGCTAAATATAACCAGGCTTTCCAATTATTTTTACTTTCCATAAATTTCTATCACCTATTATTAAAACTCAATACGTTTCTCTGTTTTCTTGTCAAAAACATAAACTTTATTTTCTCTTAAAGCAAATTTTGTTAAACCAACATTTGCCTTAATATCGCTATCAATAATTAATTTAATCTTTTCTCCAAGGAATTTATCATTAGAGCAAACAAGCATTAAATCTCTTCCCATCGTAAGAATTTGTTTAACATCAAGTGATACTCCACCTTTTTTAGATTCCTTTTCACTTAATACAAAACCTTCTGGTCTAATTCCAATGTATACTGGTTGATCTTCAAGTTTCTTTATACTTTCGAAAAGTTTATCTTCGCCAATATATAATGCATTATTCTTAATTTCGCCTTCAAAAACATTAATTGGAGGTGTTCCTAAGAACTTAGCAACAAACAAATTCTTTGGATCTTTATAAACTTCTTGTGGACTATCGATTTGTTGCTCTTCACCAAGCTTCATGACTACAATATCATCACAAATTGACATTGCTTCTTCTTGGTCATGTGTAACAAAAATAGTTGTAATATGTGTTTTTTGTTGAATTCTTCTAATTTCTTCACGTGTTTGTATTCTTAAACGAGCATCAAGGTTACTTAATGGTTCATCTAAAAGTAAAACTTTTGGTTTTTTAACAAGAGCTCTAGCAATAGCAACACGTTGTTGTTGACCGCCAGATAATTCTTTTGGTTTTCTATCTAAATATTCACTAATTTGAACAATTCTTGCTGATTCACGAACTAATGCATCAATTTCATCTTTTGATAATTTTCTACGATCAATTGTTTTAACAAATTCACCTTTTTCATCTTTTGATAAAACACAATACTCATCATCAAGTTTTTTGCCACTATTTTCAACTTTTTTAACTTCTTCAGATAATTTATTTTTTAATTCTTCAACTTTTGTTTTAGCAATTTCTTCAGGGTTTATTGATTCTGCTAAACCAAAATTAAATAAATCTTTTGCAACACCACTTGAAATCAAATATTTTTCACACAAAGCATTTATAGCACCATTTTTAGAAACTTTGCCATCAATTGCACTTGAATTAATTGTATCTACTACTGTTTTATAATCACCTAAGATCTCAATTAATTTCGCATATTTAACACATTTTTCATCTTTATGTACTTCTTGTACTTTTAAGTTAGTAAGAGGAAAAGCAATATTTTTATAAACTGTCATATGAGGATAAAGGGCATAATTTTGGAAAACAAGTCCAATTCCTCTTCTTTCAGGAGCCAAGTGAGTTACTTCTTCATCACCAAACCAAATTTCACCACTTGTTGGTTCAAGTAAACCAGCAATCATGTATAAAGTTGTAGATTTTCCACAACCTGAAGGACCTAAAAATCCTATAAGTTCTCCATCTTTAATATCAACATCTAAATTATCAACTGCTGTGGTTGCGGATCTTCCTTTTTTGCTGTCTCCAGGAAACACCTTTGTTAAACCTTTAAGTTTAATTTCCATCTTCTAGACTTCCTCCATTCAACTTAAAAACGAAACGTAATTTTTACTTAATAATATTACCTTATTTAATGTTGTGTTTCAATTATATTAATATTAAGAATATTAATACAAATAGATTAATTCATATCAAAATTTTCATCTTCTAACATGACTTTTTCTTTTCTTTTTTGAACTAATTTATATTCACCATAATTTAAATAAATTGTATCTTGGCTAACATCAACCATATATGTATTAAATACGTAATCATGGAGCATTTGTCGTCTTTTTGAAAAAACTAAAAAGCTAAAACTAACAATAAAAGGTATAAAAAATGAAACTAGAGATAAGACAACTTCAAATAGTAGAAAAAAGAAAAATCTACCAACAAATTTAGTCCATTTCACATTTAAGCCATTAACATCAACTAAACCCATTTTAAATATTTTTTGACCTAAGGTTTGGTGACCTCTTCTTAAACATAATGGTATTACTAAAAAGAATATTAAAAACGAAAATAAAAAACATGAAGCAATGATTGATGTATCTACGACAATTATTGTTTTTGCTAGTTTGTTATATTCGTTATTTTTTATTAAATAACTAACTGCCACATTATCAACAGTATCGCAATAAAATTCATAATATTCTTTGTCATAATCTGAATTTAACAAGACCCTAACATAACTTGTGTTAAACAAATTTTCACCACTATCACTTTTTGCCTCAAGTTTTGCTTTGTTATAAATCTCAACACCTTCATTGTTAGAAAAAAATGTACTTAAATTGAAGAAATAATTTAAATTTTCATCAATTAAATTACTTTTTTCATTATAAGTTAGATCTGAATTATATTCATATATTGTTGAAATTCTTTGAGTTTTCCCATCTTCATCTTTTACATAAAGTTTTGAAGCAATTGCAATACTATCCCTTTGTTTAAAAAGAGAATTATAGTTTTTTGAATTTCCAGCAATAAAAACCGAAATAAATACAAAAATAAACCCAGTAAATAAAGTAAAAAGAAAATCTGTTAATCCTGCCGAAAATCTACGCACAAAAGGAACAGCGTTCATGCAAATTTCTTCATTATTTGTTGTCGTCTTCTCCATTTTTATTTTTCTCCTCAACTACAATAAATTCATTAGTGTCTTTACAAATTAATTTACCTAAAAATTCAGAGATT
>CAVKEL010000071.1:0-2479 GCA_963655445.1 Acutalibacteraceae bacterium
ATTTTAGATAATAATAAACCATCTTTATCAATGTTTTTCATTTAATATTTCTCCTATATATCTTCCTTTATTTTTATATTCAATTCTTGCAATTTTTGATTTATCTTCACTAGTTTTTAAAAAATTAATTTGTTCTTTTTGATAATCTTCCTTTTCAAGAGTAGAAACAAAACATCTTTCAATTATATTTAAGTGGCTAATAGATTTTTGACTTATAAAGACATATTGATAACCTAAATTTGTTGATGCTAACGAGTGTTTTGCTTGTTCATCTGTTATTTCTCCGTTAATAAATGAATCAATAATATCGAACATACGGTTATCAGCAATTGGGGCAACAATATAATCAACATCTTTTAAATTATTTAAGATATTTTTGACTAATTTAGTGTTTTTATATTCATCTAATTTACCTCTAAAATAAGTAATGGTTAGCATCCAATTTAAATCAACTTTATATTTTGCAACTTTCAAATCACTAGGATCAAAATCAATAAAGTATGTGCTAGCTCTTGGATATCTAGCAACATATTGAATTGCCTTTTCATAACTTTCAGAACAATAAAATCCTTTTCCAAAATCTGTATTTTCTCTTCCTTTATTTGCTGAAATTTCCCCATCTATTCCTGATTTTGAAGCATGAATTAACAATATATGATTATCTTTTAGATTATCTTTAAAAAACATTTCTTTTTGAATGTTTAATCTTAAACCATTTCTATAACAAAAATTATAGAACTTATCAAAAAACTCTTCTCGAGGATATGTTTCAAGAGCCTCTATTCTAGTGATAGTTATTCTTTCGGTTTCTAAAATTCTTGCAAGTTCATCTTGCGAAAAATTAAATAACTGTCTAAATAAAATTAAATCTTTGTCAATTTTGTAATCCATTTTAAATCCCTAATATTTACAACTTCATTGTATCAAATGATACAAAGAAGTCAATAACTTGTTAGTAACAAATGATACAAAGAAGTTTCAATCTAATGACATTAAAAACGGCGAATTTGACCACTCGTATCGGCGAATTTGACCACCCATGATTATACTTATATTAATTAATAATCTTTATTTCTAAGCGAAAATAAATTTAAGAAATTTTTAAAGACAAGATTGATAAATTAATTAAGCAGAGTTTTGCTCATTAATAAAAATATTGATTACATCATAACTATTTCATCCTATATCATTCCTATGCTATTAGTCATGATATAGGATGTGTTTGCTAAATCGCATAGGATGTTTACATTAAATGATATAGGATGTATAATAAATTCGAGGATACTTTTTTATGAAAAAAATAGCTGAATTATTTTCTTTTGAAGGTTTAGAAAACGACAATTATGAGTTTAAATTAAAACTTGAATCTAGTGAAGACAAAATTGAAAAGTGGGCTAAAACAATTGTTGGTTTTGCAAATAGTTATGGTGGATATCTTTTAGTTGGTGTAAGCGATGAAGGTTTAGCGATGGGATTAACAAAAAAAGAAATAGATCAATCTAAAAATCTCGTTTTATTAACAATTAATAGAAAAATATTTCCTCATATTTCTGTTGAGTTTAAAGTTATTAATCTAGAGGATGATAAATATGTATTATCTATATATGTTGATTATACTAGTGAGATGGTAATTTATAAAACTGGTGATTTTAATGAAAAAGTTTATATAAGAGAAAATGGATCTACAATTCCTGCTTCAATTAATCAAATTGTTAAATTAAGTAAAAAGAAATTTGGTATTGATGGACAATTTATCAATAAACAATATGAAAAAAAGGATTTTACAATGTTTAATAAGTTAGCAATTGAATATCGTGTTGATAAAAAAGAACCAACAGAAAAAATGCTAATAAATAATGAAGTTGTTAATCAAGATGGAAGAATTAGTACCGGTTTAGAGATGTTTGCTGATTATTATTCTGATGATAATACTTTGGTTGCTTGTAGATTATGGAATGGTTTTGATAAGGGTGTAGATGAAGTCATAGATAAAAAAGAATTTAAGGGATCAATACCTTATATATTTAAGGAATGTATGAATTTTATAATGCGAAATTCTCGAAGTGGTTTTATAAAAATGGAAAATGGTGCAAGACTTGATACTTATTCATATCCTGAAATAGTTTTAAGAGAAGCTATTGTTAATGCAATTGCTCATAGAGATTATTCTATTTTGGGAACTCAAGTTGATATTGATATTTTTAAAAATAGACTTGAAATAACTTCACCTGGCTCATGGTTACTAGCTAAGGAACCTGAAGAATATGAATTAAATTTAATTCCTTCAATAAGAAGAAACAAAATAATTTGTAATTGTTTTGAAGTAATAGGGTTGATGGAGAAAAGTGGAAGTGGACTTAAAAAAATCTATGAGGCCTATAAAAATTTCAATGTTAAAAAACCTGTTTTATATAATTCTAGCGATTTCTTTACAATTACTTTTTATGATTTGTTAGGTCAAGAAGAAGCTATAACAAAA
>CAVKEL010000072.1:0-13752 GCA_963655445.1 Acutalibacteraceae bacterium
TAGATGATTTTGTTCAGTTAACATCGAATGAATTTGTTTTTTCGTTTTTATATTATATTAATTTTGAAAATTGCCCAATTTATATAAAAATTTGATAAAATGATTAGGTGAAATTTAAAAAAGCTTATATTACTGTCTTGCTATCAACTTTATTATTAACATCATGTAATTCAAATAATAAACAAATTACATTCTATTTTTCATGCAATAAAGAAGCTGATTATAGTGCGACTTGTTATTATACCGACTCTTATTTTGATACACCTTCAACTACTTACAATTCATCTTTATCAACAACTTCATTAGCTTTTGCAATGTCTGCATTTGCAAGTAATGTTGATAAACAAAACCAAGAATATCGATATAGAAATGCTGATAATTTCCTAAAAAGTTATAATTTTAAAGAGATTGATGTAAATGAAGATTATAAAAAGAAAACAGATACAGATACTTTTGGAGTAGTTTTTGGAAATAAAAAAATAAACGATTATACCTTAATTGCAATTGGTGCAAGGGGTGGAAATTATGAAATGGAGTGGGCTAGCAACTTTACTTTAGGAGATGGATCAATTTACGAAGGCCATTTAGGTTTTTATAATTCATCAAATATATATTTAAATGCTCTTAATGACTATATTTCAAAATATAATATTGAAGGAAAAGTCAAACTTTGGGCTGTTGGCTATTCAAGAGGTGGGGCTGTTAGCAATCTTTCAATGGGAAGAATTGATAAAAAGATTTATAAAAATGAAACTTTATTTAACGATAAAATTTCATTAAAAAAAGAAGACATTTATTGTTATTGTTTTGAGGCTCCAATGGGCGCTAGTTTTTTTGAAGATATTTCGCCTAGAAGTGAGATCTATTCTAATATTTTTAATATTGTAAATCCTAATGATTTAGTGCCAAAAATTGCTCCTAAAGAATTCCGTTTTACTAGATATGGAATTGATTATTTTCTTCCTGATAAAATATTAAATTTGAACTACAATTCTTTAGTTGATAATGTAATTTCTAATTATAAAAAAATGAGTGATTATTCCGTTTTAGGAGATTATACAATCGATGATTTTACCCTTTCTTCGGCAAGCAAAGGAAAAGAAGATGATAACAAAATATCTTATATTTATAACAATAAATTTAATTATACTTTAGGGTTATTTGAACAAGAATTATTAACATCTTTTGTTAAGGATGGCGTCTATTCACTTGAAAATTATGTAGATAATTTCCAGGAAGGTTTAAGAAATATTTATAAGATGTTATATAAAGATGGTAACTTTAAATCTAGTGCAATGACAATAGGGACATATTTTGTAAAATATTTGATTAGTTCAAGTGATATTGATATGTTGATCAACACTTTACTTCATGATCCGCTTCAATTTACTAAAGATTTTACAGTATTATTGAATAACGTTTTGAAAGATTTGGAGATTTCAGTTGATCCTCAAGAATTATATAAAATAATAAAAGAAATTTTACTTGCATTTGCAAAGGTTTGTATTAGTCATATCGACATATTTTTTACTTTATTAAATACTTCAAATATTAAATCTATTGCACTTGCACATTATCCTGAAGTAACGCTTTCTCATTTAATGAATCAAGACTTAAATTATGTTTCAAAAGTAGAATCATATAATCACGATGGAAGTTATTATTATTTAGAAATTAATAATTTAAGTTCTGATTCTTCAATAGAGATTTTAAATGAAAACAATGAATCTGTTTTAAAATTAGAAAATGGATATATTGATGCTACTTCTACCACTTTGCCTTTTGGAAATAAAGGCGCAGAAAGTTTATATGCCTATTTACCAGTTGAAGCTCCATATAAAATAATTATTAGTAATTGTTCAAGCTATTCATTATCTTATTTTGACCAAAGATATGAAAATTTAATTGAATATAAAAAAGAAGAAAATATCGATAATAAAATAATAGAATTTGTCACAACAACTTATCCAGAAAAAATTCAAAACTAATATGAATGAAAAATTCTCTCTTTTGGAAGAAATATCTTGCTTTTATAAACTAAAATCCATTGCGCTAAAATGTCTAAAAATTTAACATTTTAGCGTACTTGCTAAAATAATTGCTCCAAATAAAGGAGATAAAAAAATAAGAATATCTATCACAATATCCTTATTTTTCATTACTTATTTATTAATATTAAATTCTAATTTCTTACCATAGAATTTTTCATATTGTTCAACACATTCTTTATATGCTTCTTCTTTTAAGTATTCAGTATTATCTTTGCTATTTAAATCGGCTTTTGGATAAATTGGTTTTAAAATAAATATATTAAATTGCTTAATATCTAATCCTTCTTTATCTTTTTTACCAGTATTCTTAAAACATATAAACATAGGAATTACTGGTACATTGTTTTTGGTTGCATAATGGAATGCACCTTTTGCAAATGGACGTGGTTTTTCATACATCCACCACTCTGCAGTTTCTGGATAGAACATAACATAATGTCCTTTTTTCATATGATATTCAACTGCGGCATTGAAATTTCTTAAAACATTAAAATCATCAGGAATAGGCATCATACCATCAGCTCTCATATATTCTCCAAGTCTAGAATTCATATTGTTGAACCATGCAGCTGTTACAAATAGTTTATGACCTTTTAAAGCATGTTTTGCACATAAGCAATCAAACATATAAACATGATTACATATAATAATTGCACTTTTAATTCCTTTTAAGTTTTCTCTTCCGTAAACTTTTGTTTTCATAACAAATTTATTTTGATACCAAGAATATGGTTGAACTATAAAGTGTTCTAAAAACCAATATTTAGTTCTAAGTTTTAAAGTCTTTTTAATATATGGAAATTTTTCAGTAACTGGAATTGCTAGATCATAATGAATTGGATCAATATGTGTAGAAAATTCGCCTTTACTTTCAAGTTCCTCCATTTTTTTAATTTGTGGAGCTCTTTTACCCATGAAATCTTTCATTATTTTTTTGCTCCTTCAACTCTTTCAATCACTTCCCAACCATTATTCTTTTTAATAAATAAAGCTTTAAAAACAATATTTATATATCCCATATAAAAGAATGGGTGAACAAGCAATAATAAAAGTTTGTTATACCATGGAAGTTTAATATATTTATGATCGATTATCATTGCACATAATGTCATTAAGAAGAAACTTAAATAAATAACACTAAAACTAATTAAACAATTAAATAATGAGAACCAAACTAAATTATTAAGAATAATTCCTAAATAAATACTTACTAAAGCATTTAATAAGAAGAAAATAACTGATAAACCAATCAACCAATAAACTATCCAAAGGGCTTTACAATAATATCTATTAACTTTTTCTTTAAAAGTAATGCATTCATCTGCCATTCTTCTGTTATAAAGTTTTTTGGAATCACAAACACCAATCATCCATCTATTTCTTCTCTTATTAGTCATTTCTAATGATGGAGCTTCTTCCATATAAATATGCGCATAGGAACAATAATAAGTTGTAAAACCTCTTAAGGCAGCATCAAACATAAACTCAATATCTTCAGTTAAAGTTTTATTATATGGCCATCCATCGATTTTATTTATGACATCTCTTCTAAAGCAAATTCCAGTTCCAATAGTCATAGCAGTAATATTATGGTCTGACTTAAATCTATTACCCATTTCATCAATAAGAGACCAAATAATTCCATTACATGCAGCTTGAAGAGGAATTCCTTTTCCTGTCATATAGTAATTTTTAACAATTTTTTTGCATTGGATTACTTGTCTTCCACTAGCAAATGCATTGTTTAATTCTTCTAAACAATCGCTATCCATCCAGCAATCTGCATCCATGACAAGATATGCATCATAATATTTCTTCCCAAAATCATTGAAGATATTATGAATTGCTGCATTTAAAGCATCGCCTTTACATTTTTGATCTTCAACAACATGAACATAAGTATTTTTATAATCTTTAGCAATATTAATTGTTTCATCATTCTTTTCTTTAACAATAATATGAACATCATAATTTTTTGCATCATATGTTTGATTTGCTAAATGATCAAGTAATCCTTTAATTACTGCAGATTCATTTCTTGCAGGGACTAAAATTGCAAACTTATTTTTTTCATCATTATGCAAATGTTCTTGTTTCTTTAATGGAGCAAACCAACCAATTAATCTTGGCAAATATAAAACTACACATAAAGCTATTAAACCAAGAAAAACATATAAACTAATAAGTAATGTTTCTTTTAAAATTTCATAATTCATAAAACTATTCTCCCTTTTTAATGTATTTCACAACTTCGATGTTGCTATTTTTGCTTCTTTCTACCATAGCGTTATAGATTCTATTTCTTAAATCTTCTTTTCTCTCTTTTTCAGGAAGATCTAAATTTCCATAAAATGGTCCATCTACATAAACAACCATTTTTGGTTTCTTTGAATGTTTTCTTTTTTGATAAGTTGTTGTACAAGCAAAACTTGGATCGCCAAATTGAATTGGATATTTAAACGATGCCGATTTAAATGGTCTTATTTTTGTGTAATATGGCCAAATATGCGCTTCAGGATAAATACAAATTGCATTTCCCTGGACGCTTCTTTTTTCAACAGCTTCAATAAATGATCTCATTCCTTTAAAAGAATCTGGGATAGGCAATGCTCCAACCATCGACATAAATGTTCTTGTTCCTTTAATAGCAACATTTTGACTATTAACAATTACATAACATTTTTGAGGAAAAACCAGCATATTAGGAATGTAGGCATCAGCAGGAACATTTGTATGATTGCCAAAAAGGAATAGCCCATGGTTTTTAAATCCCTTTAATACTTCTTTATTAACAACTTTAAAATGAAATTTAAATTTCAAATATAAAAAAGCAATTGGAGTCATGATTATTCTATAAAAGAAAAAAGCACCAATTTTCCAAAACACATTCTTATGAATATATTTATAGTTTTCATCTAATTTGAAGTCTTTTTCTTTTACGCCACTAAATTCATCATTCAGTTCATCGCTATAATAAATTACCTTTTCTTCCATTACCAATCCTTCCGCCCTACATTATTATGCAAGGACGCATAATTATTAATTGAATCGTTTTATATATCACGATAATGTAATTAGAAATGGACTCTACTTTGAAGAGAGTTAGTTTCTAACATCTTAAAAAACGAAATCATATTTTAATTTTATTTGATTCTATCGTATAAAAATAAGATTACTATATTTTTTCGTTGACATTTTTGTCAATCATGAAAATTTTAAATTCTCTTAAAAATATTGAACAATTTCATTTATGAAGTAGAATATATTTATGAGTGAAATAAAGCATATTATAGGAACTAACCTTGCCGAACTAAGGAAAAAGAAACAACTAACACAAGCCGAATTAGCTGCTGAATTAAACTATTCTGATAAAGCGATTTCTAAGTGGGAACATGGCGATGCAGTTCCTTCAATAGAAAATCTTTTAGAAATTTGCAATTTTTATGGCATAACTTTAGATCAGCTTGTAAGCGAAAATAAAAAAGATTTAAAGCCTAAAAATGAAGAAAAACAAAACAAAGTAAATAAACTTGTTGTTACTTTACTTTCATTTTTCACTGTTTGGACATTAGGCACAGTTATTTATGTCTTTCTTGATTTATTATATGTAAAAAATGAGTGGCTTGTTTTTATATGGTGCATTCCACTATCTTCTATCGTTTTAATTGTTTTCAATGGTATCTGGGGAAAAAGAAAATATACTTTTTGTCTTGTGACTTTGTTAATTTGGTCACTTTTAACAGGAATTTATTTAACATTATTAATTAAATATAACCTCAATATGTGGTTATTATTTACAATAGGTGTCCCTGCAACAATTATTGTTATTTTATGGAGTCGAATTAAACGACATTAATCTTTATATTCCTTAATTCTTCTTTGATATTCTTCTAGAACATCATCAAAACAATGTAATTTGAGAGATTTATGAACTTCACCAACCTGCCAAGGCTTGACGTTTTTTGTATGGTAAAATGGAAGCCATCTTATCGTTTTGCAAAAATGCTTAACAACAGTGCCTTTTTTCATGTTTCTTTGAACATTATATATGTAAGGTAAAAATAGTTTTTCGCTAACAGAATGATTTAATGCATCTTGATCTAAAAAAGCCATCTTTTTAGTTTTACAAAGATTTCTTGCTTTTTTAAATAAACCAGTCTCTCTACATTTATTTAAATTAAATAAAATCACACCTGCATTTTGATAGTCTGCACCAATAAAATATTCTCCAAGTACATCTTTTACAGCACCATATTCATACCCTTCAATATCATAATTATATAAAGGTGTAATATCGCCTAAAAAGGCTAGATCACAATCAAAATATAAAATTCTATCTAAATTACTAGGTAAATAATCAGCAAATAATCTAAGCATAGTATAAGGAGTATAAAAATTTCCCATATTTGGAGAATCTTTCATTTCTTTTAAAAATTCTTCTCTCATATCAACCAAAATTATTTTGCTATCTTTATTCTTGGTTTTTAAAATTTCTTCTAAATAATTCTTCTCTTTTTCACCTACTGGTATAAATTTTTCATTATATTCAGTAAGATCCATAGTCATTAAATATAAAATAATTTGATTGTTTGTATGCTTAACTAAAGATAATAATTCAATTAGCATTCCATCAAAAACTTTATAATTTCCACACATTAATAAATTAATATTCATGCGTTAATCATAATTAATAACAATATTAATATCTAGTGAAACCTAAAAAAATCACTCTATTTAAAAGATAATTAGTCTCTATTTTCTTTCTACATTAAAAATTTATTGCATTATATCTCAATTGTTGTATATTTTTACTTGTAAATAGAGGAGCTACACAAATGAGTAGTTAGTTGAGGAGACATCCGATGAAACTAACAAAAGGTAAGGTAGCCGAAACCGTTTAAAGGCATTTAAACAGGTTGGGATATGAATGAATAATTCATATACTCTCGTTTCAAGAAAACTTGAAACTTGGAGCTATTCTTAAAGCATTTTAAATCTTATAAAGGGATTGCTAAAGAATAGCAACCCCTTTTATTTATGAGCTTTAAGGAGAAACTTTATGAAAAAGTTTAACAAAATTATAGCTTTGGTGGTTGCTTTGTTTTCCTCAGTTATTATTTCTTCATGTGGAAGTAATGAGGGATTACCCAGTAACCAAGTAAGCGAAGAAAAAGAAGATTTAATTGTAGGTTTAGAATGCGACTATGCACCATTTAACTGGACCGAAACTTCAGCAAATGAAACAACATTGCCAATTGAAGGCAAAGCTAATCAATATGCTGATGGTTATGACATTCAAATCGCAAAATTAATTGCTGAATATGAAAACATGAATGTTGTAATTAGAAAAATGGAGTGGGATTCTTTAATACCTTCACTTCAAAATGGCGAAATAAACGCTGTAATTGCAGGTATGACTGATACCGAAGAAAGAAGACAATCAATCGATTTCACGGATGAATACTATCGTTCTGAACTTGCACTTGTTGTTAAAAAAGAAAATGCACCAGGTGAGGTTTTAGATCAAAATGCATTTAAAGTTTTTATTGAAGGTAAATCAGTTGTTTCACAAACATCAACTGTTACAGATGACTTAATCGATATATTTGTTAACGATTATGGCGCAATCCATAATAAATCAGTAGACACGTTTGCTGTTGCTGCTTTAGATATTCAAAATGGAGTAAGTTTTGCAATGACTGCCGAACTTCCAGTTGCTACTTCAATTGTTGCAAGTAATCCTAGTTTGTCAGTTGTAAGAATTAATCAAAGTATTCTTGGAGATAGAGGTGCTGAACTTGGTGTTTCAATTGGTATTGCAAAAGGCAATACTGCTTTAAAAGAAAAAATTAATCATGCTCTTTCTCAAATCTCAAAAGAAACAAGAGAAACTCTTATGTATGAAGCGATTTCTAGAAATGAAAATCCTGAAGAAATGAATACATTTTCTAGAATTGGATATTTATTAAAAAATTATTGGAACACTTTCTTAACAGGGTTAGTTTCAACATTAATTTTGGCAATTACTGGTACAATCGTTGGTCTTATAATAGGTATCTTTATTGCCTTAGGTAAAAATGTTCATATTTCTAAAGATGATAATATTGTTTTAAAAGGTTTAAAACATTTATTAAGAGGAATTTGTAAGATATATTCAATTGTTTTAAGAGGAACACCAATGATGGTTCAAGCTCTTATATTTAAATTTGGTTGTGCTGCTCTTGGATTAAATTGGAATGCAGTACTTACGGGAGTTCCTGTTTTTGATGGTTGGTTAATTTGTGGTCTTATTGTTATTATTTTAAATACTGGGGCTTACATGGGTGAAGATATTCAAGCAGGTTTAAATGGCTTAGATGCAGGACAAAATGAAGCTGCAAGAAGTTTAGGTATGTCGAAATTTAAGAGTTTCACATTAGTTATTCTTCCTCAAGCTTTAAGAAATTGCTTACCAACACTTGCTAACGAATACATTATTAACGTAAAAGATAGTTCAGTTTTAAATGTTATTAGCGTTACCGAACTTTTCTTATCAGTTTCAATTGCAACAAGTAAGAACTACTTCATGGTTGAAGGTTATATAATCATTGCTGCAATTTATCTCATTCTTACCTTAATTTCTACTGGTATATTTAAATTAATTACCAATAAATTAGATGGCAAAAAATATAAAGTTAGATTCTTTAGAAAACCTATGAAAGGAGTAACCAACAACTAATATGGAACCAATTATTTCTATTAATCATGTTTCAAAAAAATTTGACAACATGGAAGTTATAAAAGATATAAGTTTAGATGTTTATAAAGGTGATGTTATTTGTATTATAGGTCCTTCTGGAAGCGGGAAATCAACTTTCATCCGTTGTATAAATGGATTAACTTCTCCAACTAGCGGATCTATATACTATAAAAATGAAAGAATTGATCTAACAAAATCAAAATTGCTTCATAGAGAAAATATTAGATATAAGCAAACTAAAAAAGGAAAAACAGGCCAAGAACTTCTAAATGAAAAAGACATTCATTTAGAAAATATATCTAATATCAAGAAAGAAACTGATGGCGTAAATATTAACTTAGTTAGATCAAAAATTGGCATGGTTTTCCAATCATTCAATTTGTTTAACAATATGAATGTTTTGAAAAATTGCACGATTGCTCAAAGAAAAGTCTTAAAAAGAAGTAAGGAAGAAGCTGAAGAAATTGCTTTAAAAAATCTTGAAAAAGTTGGCATGAAAGATAGAGTACATGCAAAAATTAGCGAACTATCTGGTGGTCAAAAACAAAGAATTGCTATTGCTAGAACTCTTTGCATGAATCCTGATGTAATATTATTTGATGAACCAACAAGTGCTCTTGATCCAGAAATGGTTGGCGAAGTTTTAGAAGTCATGAAAAAACTTGCTGAAGAAGGAATGACAATGATTGTTGTAACTCATGAAATGAACTTTGCAAAAAATGTTTCTAATAGAACAATTTTCATTGATGGTGGCTACATTGTTGAAGAAGGACCAAGTAAAGAATTATTTGAAAATCCAAAAAAAGAAAGAACCAAACAATTCTTAAACTTTGCAAAAAATAAATAATCTTAAAGCGGCTTAATTGCTGCTTTTTAATTTGCAAAAAATTCTAAGATTTATATAATTTGAAAACTTAATAATTTATAGTATATTATATATAAGTATCTCTTTAGAGATATGAATTCTTATATGAATAAACTTACTATATTTCATGGTTCAACAAACATTATTGAAAAACCAATATTTGGAAAAGGAAAACCATATAACGATTATGGACTAGGTTTTTATTGCACAGAAAATAAAGATCTAGCAAGAGAATGGGCATGCTTAGAAGGAATTGATGGATTCAATAACGAATATGAAATTTGCGCTAGCAATCTTAATATTCTAAATTTATGTGATCAAAAATATTCAATTCTTCATTGGTTAACTATGTTAGTAGAAAATAGAAAATTTAGAGTATCAACACCTATTATGAAAAAAGGTATAGAATGGCTAATTAAAAATTACCATTTAGATATAGATTCATATGATGTAATTGTTGGATATCGAGCAGACGATTCTTATTTTAGTTTTGCAAGGGATTTTTTAACAAACCAAATAACATTAACACAATTATCATATGCAATGAAGTTAGGAAAATTAGGAATTCAATTCGTTTTAAAAAGTAAAAAAGCTTTCGATAATATAAAGTTTATTGAATACGAACCAGTAGATTCATCCACATATTATGTAAAGCGTCGAACAAGAGATGAAAAAGCCAGAAATGATTATCATAGAATATTAGAAGAAAACGATGAAAATGGTGTCATGATTAGGGATCTTATAAGTGGAAAGGTAAATAAAAATGATATATCAATATAATGAAATGTATCTTGATGAAAGCATGAGTAATTTAGGGGAAGCTCTAGATTATGCTTTTTATTCATGTAAAATACCTCCTAAAGAATTTATGAGTCTCTTTATAACAAGTGGATACGTCAAACAATTCGAAATTGGCAATCCAACAATAATTTCTGGACTTTCAGGAACAGAACTTGTTATCAATGTATTAGAATCTTTAAATATAAAATTAAATAAAATGCCTAATCCAAGAAATGAATATGATTATTCACCTGAGTATTATACTGGATACATACTTGCCTATTTTAACTATAAAACAGGAATTTCATTTAAAGATATAGCTAGAGTTTTCTCTATTGATGAAATTATAAATATGTATCCTTTATTACATGAAGTATCCGATGATAAAGCTGTAGATATACTTCTAAATAAATTTAAAAATCACTTAAATGCTTCTTCTAAATTACAAATTATAAGAAAAGCAAGCGGATTAACTCAAAAAGAACTTTCAATAAAATCAAATGTTTCTTTAAGAAGCATTCAACAATACGAACAGAAAGCTAAAAATATTAATAAAGCTGCTACTGACTCATTATTATCTTTGTCTTTTGTTTTAGGATGTGATGTCGAAGACTTGCTGGAAAAAATCTAATAAATATTAGGTAAGCGTCAATTGGGGTTTAAAAGCATAGATAAAAAGCAAAGTTTTTCGTTATGATTAACTTGGCAATTTTTTTATGATTCCTTAATTTTTGGATAATTCTCTTTCAGCTTCTTCTATTTCTTCTTTTGTGAAGCCTATTTTTTCTTTCAATGTTTTTGACCATGGTAAATACGCTATTGCGACCCTTTCATCTTTTAGGTCATCAATATTTTCTAACAAGATACAAATATATTTATCTGGTGAAATTCCATTCATTCTTGCGCTTTGAACAAGACTTAGAATGTTGCACATTGATTCTGCTCCAATCACCGAAGTTGAGAACATTGAGCCAACTCTTTTCATGACTACCTTTCTCATTTGTGTTTCACTTCGGTTATTCGTACAAGGAATCTTTGGATTGTCAACTAACAAGTAATAATTATCCTTGTTCTTTAAACCATAGTTTATGGCTTTATTCTTTTGATCCTGAATATCCTTGTTATAGTATTTTTCAGCGGTCAAGAAATAATCGTCGATTAGTGGTTTTAATTCTTTTATTCGACGTTTTTTAAGTTCTTCTAATGGTAAATTAGAAAGTTCTCTTTCTTTAGCAAAAACAAGGTTGCATTTATCTAATAGCTCTTTTATTTGTCTATAATCTTCACTCTCGTTATTATCAACAGCATTGAGATAATCAAAGAGATATTTTCTCAAATGACTCCAGCATAATTGATGGAGTTCTTGTTTAGCATATGCACTATATGAATCTGATACAATTGCACCATTAAAATTACTGTCGATAATTTTATCGAAGTTCTTTTTTTCTCTTGTAGAGGAATACATAAAATAAACAGCTTGATGTTCTTCTTTAGGTCCGGTTGTCATACCCCAAATACGATTTGTTTCAGTTTTATCATCTTTTAAAGCATTCCATGTAGTTTCATCGAACATCAAAACATCGGATTGTTGCATTTTTCTTCTCAATAAATCAGTAAAGTCATTTAAAAGCTGACCTGTTTTAATCAGGTATCTTGTGATCAATTCTCTAGAAATTGGTGTTTCATTATAGTTGAAAAGTTCAGCTATTCTATTAGCTGGTAAATATACACCACATGATAATAATGCAAGTTGTCCAGCTAAACTTGGCGTACAAGCAGATTCACCAAAACAATCATGATTTTTATTTTCTGCTTTGATGATTTCACCACAATTTATACATTCATATACATCGATTATATTTGTTGTTTTTCTTATATGAGAAGAAACTATAGATATTTTTATATTTTTATCTTGTCTCAAAAATCTTGTTTCGCCACCACATACGTTACATATTCTTTTTCCTTCAGGTATGCTATGAAGTTCTTCTTGTCTTTCATAATTTGATTCATTCCAAACATCAAAATCCTGTGTGCCTTTTTTTCTTCCTCTTGTTTGAACTTCTTTATGTTCTTTTTTTATTTTTTCTAAACTATCAGTAGATGAATTTGTTTTATTGGTTTCTTCTATATATTTGTTAATAAGATTCTTTGTCTTAGCAGAAGCTTTTCCGAAAATCGCATTAACAGCTTTCTTTTTTAATATTTTTTCTTCGATCAAATATTTTCTAATGTATTCAAGTTCTGCATCTTTTCGAGCTATTAAAATATCTTTATTTGCAATTATTTTGTCTTTATTTGCATTATCATGTTTTAAATTTTTAACTTTGTTTTCTTGCTTTTTTAATTGTGCAGAAGTGGAGTTATATAAAACTCTTGTGTTAGTTAAATCAAGAGAAATCTTAGAGTTTTCACTCTTTAATTTTTCGTTTTCTAACTCTAATTGTTTTAGCTTTTCTAGTGCTGCTAAATATGCGATTTCTTCTTCTTTTTTCATATATAAATTATAACATTTTTAACATAAAAATTCAATGAAAAGTACCGATTTTATCGATGTTTTTCATTGATTTTAAATATAACATTTTGCTAAAAATAATTAAGGATTAAGAACATTTTTATGAGCTGTTGGCTGGACGACAGATAATCCATCTAAAAGCCATAATAATTGTCTTTTATCAATGATATTTGTATCACTTATCGATTTTGGCCATTTGAATTTTCCAGTAACTAATCGTTTTTGATATAACCAGAATCCGTCATAATCCATCTCTAAAATTTTAAGGTTTCTTTTGTCTTTCCCACAAAAGATAAATAACTTATTTCCCATATTATTTTTATCAATAAAACTTGAAGCTAGACCTAATAAACCATTTATTCCTTTTCTCATATCAGTTGTTCCTGGGTAAAGATAAATAGCTTCGATCTTTGTTAAATCAATCATTGAAAAATACCTTTTTAAAATCTTCTTTCGAAATCTGGAAAGAGCAACCGTGAGAAATGAAAGTGATAATTTCTTTCTCGTTATTTTCATTCTTCTTTTTAAAATCGCATTTAATTTCATCCAATGGTAATTGGATAAAATTATTACGATTATTAAGATTAGCTTCTTGTTTTTTTAATCTCATATATTTTTGTCTTAAATAAGAAATATGAGCATAATTACAGCCAAATAATTTTGTGGTTTCTCTAATGCCGTGAATATATGAGTAATCGACAATCTTTTGTTGTTCCTCTGTAAGTTCTTTAATCATAAATATAACCTCCGTTATGAGGTTAACAAAAAAGGGCGGTATTATCTACCACCCCAATTGACACTTACT
>CAVKEL010000073.1:0-2162 GCA_963655445.1 Acutalibacteraceae bacterium
CATTTAAAATTTTGGCGTGAGGTACTTCACTTGCAGCAATAGTAATAACTTTTTCATTACTTTTGTTGCATCCACTAAGTAAACTAGCACCAAATAATACAAGTGTTAATAATTTAATCTTTTTCATTTTGCAATTCTCCTTTTATCTATCTTTCTTGAAATTAATAACGATCCTTCTTGAATAACTTGAACAAGAACAACAATAATTAAAATAATTATCCAAATTCCTATTGCCCAAGGTGAAGATGGATCTTGTCTATAAAGCGAATAAGCTTCACTAATAAGTCCACCAGCCCCAATGTTATAAGCAAAGCTTGTATAACCTAGAATTGAAACCATTGATAAAGCAACTCCAGTTATTAAACTTACTTTACATTCAGGCAATATCGAATAAATAATTATTTTAAAAGTTGATCCACCAAGTGCTTTACTTGCTTCCACTACCCCTTCATCAATTTCAAGAAGTGATTGTTCAACCATTCTTGAAACAAATGGGAAACTAGCAAAGAAAAGTGGAATAATAATTACATACCATTCTCCTGTACCTTTTCCTAAAATACTTCTAGTAAGTGGAAGTAATATAATAATTAAAAGTAAGCATGGAATCGACCTTAACAGATTTATAATCACTCCTAAAGTCTGATTTACAGCTTTATTTTTAACTAAACCTTTTTTACCTGTAATAAATAAAATTATTCCAAGAGGTAAACCTATTAAATAAGCTAAGAAGGTTGATATAACAGTCATTAAAATAGTTTCACCTAAACTAATAAATATATTTTCAATGTTAATCATTAGCTATTAATCTCCTCATACTTAATATTTTTAAATTCTAAATAATCTTTTAGTTTTTTAATTTCTTCATCATACTTTGGAAGTTTAAAAACTAATTGACCATACATCTTATTTTCAATAACTTTCGTATCGGCATGAATTATGCTTACTTTGATGTTACATTTTTCAATAATATCAAAGACTATTGGTTCATCAATATTTCCATCAAAGAGCAATCTAATTGCATGTTTATCATCTAGTGAAGTATTAATATGTGATGAATAGATGAGTCTTTTTGCAATATCGCTTCTTGGATTAAGGAATATATCTTTTAAATCTCCATCTTCAACAATTTTTGAATTATCAATTAAAGCAACTTTATTACATATCTTTTCTATTACTTGAAGTTGATGCGCAATAACTATAATTGTTAAGTTATATGTATCATGAAGTTTCTTTAATAATGACAATATTTGTGAAGTAGTTTCTACGTCTAACGCGCTAGTTGCTTCATCGCATAAAAGTACTTTTGGATTTGTTATAAGAGCACGCGCAATCGCAACTCTTTGCTTCTCACCTCCTGAAAGTAAAGAAGGATAAGAATTCCATTTTGCTTCTAAACCAACTTCTTTTAAACATTTAAATGCTTCTTTATGTTTAATTTTTGCAAGTTCAAGCTTTTTAACTTCTTTATAATTTTGAATATTTTTCTTATTTGCTTTTAATTCTTTCTTTTTATCTTTATATTCTTTTTTATCGTATTTAATTTTGATATTTTGAAGTTTAAAAGCCAGTTCAATATTACTAATTACATTTTTTTGATTTAAAAGATTGAAAGATTGAAAAATCATTGATATGTCTTTTAAATCATCTTTTGAAATTCTTGTATCTTTATTACAAAGCACATGATTATTGAAAACGATTTCTCCTGAATCTGGCGTCTCTAAACCATTTAAGCACCTAACAAGAGTTGACTTTCCAGCACCTGAAAAACCAAGAATTCCATATATATCACCATCGTTTATTTTTAAATTAATATTATTTAAAACTTGATGATTATCGAAACTTTTGTTTAAATTCTTAATTTCAATCATTGTTCCTCCTTAAGAGCAATAAAAAACGCCCTTTAATTCATAAAAGGACGAGAATTTCAATAAAATTTCGTGTTACCACCTTTTTTCACTTAATCATCACTAATTAAGCCTCATAGAGTTCCAACAAACTCATCTTCTATAACGGGAATTCCCGGATTAATCTACTAAATTCAACTAACCAACTCCAAGACCATGTTCATCTTCTTTTCAGTTATCTTCTTCCACCAGACAAGACTCGCTAGAACCTATTAAAGATTACTCTTTCTTTTCACAGTTATTGATAATGATTATAAA
>CAVKEL010000073.1:2172-5416 GCA_963655445.1 Acutalibacteraceae bacterium
AAATAAAGGAACATTTTGCAATTGATTACAAAATGTTCCTACTTTAATTTAATTATTCAACTGGTTTTACTTCTTTTTTATCTTTTAAAATAACATTTAAGAAGATACCTAAGATCATTGCAACTGCAATGGAAGTAATTTGAATTGTTGGATTATCTGGATTTCCAAATTTGAAAATGAGTCCACCAATTCCACTAACTAAGATAACGCTTGAAATAAAGATATTTTTTGTATCGTTAAAATCAATATGTTCTGAAATAAGCATTTTAACGCCACTAGAGGCAATAAAACCATATAAGACAAGTGCAACTCCACCCGTGACACAATGAGGAATTGTTTCTAAAAGTGCACTGAATGGTGTAATAAATCCAATAACAATTGTCATAATTGCAGCAGACATAACAACTCTTGTTGAAGCAATTTTTGTCATACCAACAACTGCAACGTTTTCTCCATAAGTGGTATTTGCAGCTCCACATAATGCTCCACTAATTGCGGTAGCTACGCCATCACCTAATAAAGTTCTTTTCATTCCAGGTTCACCATTTAATAAATCTCTATTAATGATGTTTCCTAAATTTTTATGATCACCAACGTGTTCACAAACTGTAACAAGTGAAACAGGTATAAATAAAAGCATAACTTGACCAATAGTTGCCCAATTAAATCTTGAAATTTCGTCAAATCTTAAGAAAATAAATGATTCACTATCATTTGGTACAAAGATTTTATAATTAATAAATGATGCTAAAGATATATTATCTTTACTAAAAATGTTAACAAATGGTGTAAAATCAACAATATTGAAATAATCGTTCTTTAACCAATAATATCCGACTAAAGTCATAATTAAGGCAAAGACATAACCTGATAAAATTCCAATAACAAATGGAATTAATTTAATAGTTCCTTTTCCATAATGTGAACTTAAAGCAGTAGCAATTAAAGCAATAAATCCTGAAATTATTGCGATCCAGTTATAAGAATTTGTATTTGTTGTTGTAATAAATGAAACAGCACTTGTTGATAAAGATAAACCAATAACCATGATAACTGGTCCAACAATAATTGGTGGTAATAATTTATCTAACCATTTAGTTCCAACAAATTTGATAACTAAAGCAATTATTGAATAGACAAGTCCTACAAAAGCCATACCTAAAATTAAGGCTAAATAGTTCATATTTCCATCAACTGCACCTTCTTTAGTAATTAAACCAATTGCTAAAGCTGAGCTCATTGGTGAAAGATAAGCAAAACTTGATGATAAAAATACTGGCGACTTAAATTTTGTAACAACGATATAAAATGCAGTTCCTATACCTGCACTAATTAATGTTGCTGCAATTGGTAATCCTGTTAATAATGGAACAGTAATACATGCAACAAGCATTGCAAGAATGTGTTGAATACTAAATAAAAACCAATCTCTTACTTTTTTTGGTTTTTCATCAACATCGAGAATTAAATTATTGTTTCTTTCTTCCATAAATCCCTCCCATAAAAAAAGCTTAGCGATGAAACACTAAGCTTTTAATAAATAACAATAATAAGATTTAAAAGAGGATAAAACCCCTATGCAATGTTTTTTTAATAAGTGGTTTAAATCTCTTCTCTTTCTCATTGAGTGATATTTTCTATTAAAACAATCTTTTAGTAAAGTAATTTTTTTAAAGAATTTTCTTTTTAATATTATTTTAATGTTTTCTTAGTTTTAGATTAAAAACTTTAAATATTTGCTACATTACCAACATATAATGGGACGTTGTTATTATCGTAAATTATATAAATAAATGGGTGATTTAATTTAATTTCGTAGTAATTATAGCCACCTGGACTAGAAGCACCATCTCCTCCAGCATATGTAACTGTTTTTATAAGTGTTCCCGTTTCATTAAAATCAACTTGGTTATATTGTTTTATAAAACTAATATATTGATTATTAGAATAATCTTCATAAATATCTGGGAAATTATTTTCATTTGAATTAAAGACAGTTTTAACACCCATATCTTTTAATATATCTTTTAAATCAATATTTAAAGTTTTAGAAAATTTAGGGAATGAAAGATCGATTATTGCGTTTTTACAATTTTCTTCATTAATAGTAAATATATTATTATCACCAATTGCTTCTAAAGTAGGAGTATTAGATGATTTAGAAATAATATATTTGATTTTATATCCATTTTCATATCTATCAAAAAATGAGTAATAATCATTATTTTCTTCCATAACAGTTCCAAAACTATGATTCATATAAGTAACATTTTTAACTTCATCTTTTCCAATAAAATTATCTTCAAAATTATTAGTATCATTTACTTCATATAACCATTTATTTTTAAAATATAATAAAGAAAATAAATACATTGTTGTACTATCACTAAGTTCTAAATCATCGGTTGAAATTGTTGATTCACTATTGAGTCTTTTATTGATCCAATCGATAATTTTTGATAAATTTTCAAGCGTAAAATCCATTGAATAAGCTTCAACAAAAGAATCAGTTAATTTTTTAATATATTCTTCATTTAATGTGTAATCATTATTGAAAAATATTGAATTATAGATTTGTGTTGTAGCATTTTCACTAACATAAAAATTATTTTTCAAAACTTTTTTAAGTTCACTATTTCTATCTTCTTTTTTATATCCAAGAACAGTATCAAATTCATCATTTACTTTAGTTGATGAAGAAATAAGTGAAATATTATTCATTTCAAAATATAAACTTAATGGAGAAACAGTGAAATCATCGAATTTTTTAAGTGTACTATTAAATAAACTTTGAGAAAAATTTGTAATTGCAGATACAAAATTTTCATCTAAAGACTCATTACCTCTTGAAGATGGATAAGTTATAGAATTTAGCATTCTTAAAGATTCATTTTCCATGATTTTCTTATCATTAAAAGAATACTTATTTGTATATGGATGCGATTTATAAGTTTCAATTAAATATCTATCATCATCATTATTGCCATTATTTTGTCTTATTGCGTAAGTTACAGTTCCAGCAATTGCAAGAACTAAAAAAACTGAACTTAAAGCAAGAACTAATGGAATAATTCTTTTTGGTTTTTTATTAACTTTTGGTTCTAATTTAATTTCTTTTTTTACTTTTGAAAAATCACCTTCAAAATTGGTGTTTTCATTAATAAAATTATCGAATTCATCTTTATTTTTCATAAATACCTCCCATGCTATTAATAAATTTCTTAATAGCATAAAAATACATTGA
>CAVKEL010000074.1:0-1539 GCA_963655445.1 Acutalibacteraceae bacterium
ATAGAAAAAGGACTGTTGTCCAACCTATTTATTTTTTAGGTTTTTCAACAGCCCCATTTTTATATTAATTTTCATTATGCTGATTTCTAATTTAATTAGATAATTTTTTGTTTTAATTATTATTTAGTGAGGTATAAAATTAAAAAGAAAAGAGGTGCTCAAAATGAAATATTGTATATATTGTGGAAAAGAATTAAATGATGATGCAGTTTATTGCACAAGTTGTGGCAAAAAACAAGTAGAAGAAAAAATTGAAATTGTTGAAGAAAAAAGTGATGGATTAGGTTTTGCTATTGCTTCATTATGCCTTTTTTGGGTTCCAATTTTTCCAATTATTTTTGCAATTATAGCATTAGTTAGAGGTACTAAAACGAATAGACTTGCAACTATTGTATGCGCATCAATCGCTATAATTTTATCACTTATTGCTTGTGTATTATGGATTGTTATTTTAGTGGTAAATATTTCTTCAATGGGTCCAATTTGTCATTATGACGAATTTGGCAACTATGTTTGTTATGAATGGTAAACAATAATTTTTCTATTTTGTAATGTCTTCAAAAAGGCATGGTATAACTTTTTGTATATCCATTACATTTACTTCGACTACTTCGTTTACTTTTCCTGCACTGAAATAAATTGTCTCATAATTTTTTGCTGAAATATCGAATACAGTCTTAAATTGTTTTTTCATTCCTATAGGAGAACAGCCACCATGAATATATCCTGTAGTTTTTAATAAATCTTTTAATAGGATCATTTCAATATTTTTTTCATTAACAACTTTGGCTGCTTTTTTAAGATCCAAAGTTTTAGAAGCAGGTATGCAAAAAACATAATTCATATGTGATTTTCCTACGGTTACCAGCGTTTTAAAGTCTTTATTTGGATCAATATTTAAATTCTTGCAAATTTCTTCAGCAGAAACAAAGGGTTCATTAGAACATTCTAAGAAATTATATTTTATTTTTGCTTTATCCAATATTCTCATTACATTTGTTTTGTTTTCCATAAAATATTCCTCCCTATTGTTGCATGTATTTTTACGACTTATATTTAATTAATTTATTTTTATCACAAATGATTTTCTTTCGATTCAATCGAATAAAGCTAATTCATGAATTATAGTAATTAAAAAGCCTTCCAGAAGAAGGCCTTTAATTAATTCTCTTTAAGTGATTTATTGAGGGTTCGATATGCTCTAGCACTCATTCTAACTTTGTAAGGTTTTCCGTTAATCTCGATTTGATATGTATGTAAATTAACATTCCATCTTCTGCGAGTTGTTCTTAAACTGTGTGATCTTGTGTTTCCGGATAATGGACCTTTTCCTGTAATAGGACATACTCTTGACATTTCGTTTTCCTCCTTTAAATCAGCGTGTCTAATAATAGCACTAAAGATAAACCATTTCAAGTGTTAAATATATTTTTATAATATTTAGAATACTAAATAAAATTGAAGAAAAATTGTTAAAATTTGAGTACAAAAAACCTTGAAAAATGTGTGATTTTTTCTTTTTTATAAAAGGCAAATTAT
>CAVKEL010000074.1:1549-11707 GCA_963655445.1 Acutalibacteraceae bacterium
TTGTTATTTAGGAATAGAAATTAAAATGGATTTATTTGATATATTGCCTTCGAATTATTTCTCGATTTTTGCCGGCAAAAATCGAACCATTTATGCAGAAAGTCTTGTTGTCCTTTTTGAACTTTTGCAAAATGACGAGGCTTTAATAAATAAGCAAGACTATTTAAAAGCTTTGAAAGATAAAAATGCATCATTTGTCGAGAAATTTGATTATACAGAAGAAGAAATTGATGATTTAGATGAAAGCGATGAAATGTTAATTGGTTCATCAGTAAGTAATAAAGCTGCTTTTATCATTAGAAGACTTGAAGAAACAGGATGGATTAATGTTGCTATTGATCCAGAAAGTTTTGAAGAAACTATTGTTTTACCGCAATATTCGATTGCTTTATTAAAGTCTTTTAACGAAATTATTTCCGATGAAACCGCACCTTATTTGTCGTTAGTTCATTCAACATATAGCGAACTTAAAGTTGAAGATGAAGAACCAGATGAATTAATGTATGCAACTTTATCGAGATGTTATGAAAATACAAAAAAATTGAAAGTAGAATTAATTACTTTAATTCACTCAATTCGTATTTTCCAAACAAGACTTGGGAAAACTTTTGATACAAATAAAGTTTTACATTCATACTTTGATGTTTATAAAACAAAAATTAGCGATAGATATTATCACCCATTAAAAACTTTCGATAGTGTTGCTAAATTTAAGCGTCCAATTATCAAAATATTAGAAAAATGGGTTTCTAATAAAGAATTAAGAGAAAAACTCGTTTCACAAGCTGCTTTAACTGCTGCTAATAACAATAAAAAAGAGATTGAAAGAGATATTATTGAAAGAATAAATTACATCACCGACACATACGAAACTATTAATGATTTAATTTCTTCAATAGATAAAGAAAATAGCGCTTACACCAAGAGTAGTGCAAGTAAGATTCTTTATCTCAACAATACTGATAGAACAATAAAAGGTCATCTTGAAAATATTTTTAAATCTTATGCAAAAAATACTTCAAATGGCCGTGAATTAGCAAAGATTTTATCGATGATGCAAGATTGCTCTGGTTTTTCAGAACAAGGATACATTGATAGTGAGTCAGTTTCGTTGCCACTTTTAAGAAGAGTTAAATTTGATGGGACACCTCTTGAAATTGTTAATTTTGATGATGCAAGCCAGTTTATTATGGATAACTTCTTAGAAGAAACTAAGAATATCTATACAGATGAAAGAATTTATGAATTTATGGAAAAAGCCTTTGGAAGCGATAAAGAACTTAAATCAAAAGATATTTTGCTTCCAAATTTTGATGCCTTTGTTTGTTTGATTTTAGCAACAATTAAAAAAGATGATGAAAATTGTTTTTATACAGTTGAAATTGTCGATGACAAAAAGATTAAAAATGGAGATTACATTATTCCAAATTTGATTTTCCATAGAAAGGAAGCTAACTAATATGTTTGAAGAAGAATTTATTAAAATGCCTATCGCTGATCAACGTGAATTTCCACATGTTGTTAATACATTGCTTTTAAAAGGTTTTGTCGTTCGTGATATTTTTGATGCGCGAGAGAAAATGATGAGAACAAATCCTAATTATCGTTATATTGAACGTTATTTTAATCTTATAGAAGATTACCTCAAATATAGTGGTTGGCATCTCGAAAAAGATGTTGTTAGTGGTGTTGTTTGCTTATCAAATGATTATGAAGAAAATAGATTAAGACTTGATAGAGAAACAAGTTTATTACTTTTTACACTTCGTTTAATTTTTGAAGATGAGAAAAAAGAAGGTTCACAAACAAATGATGCTATCTATATTACTACACCTGGTCTTATAAAAATCATGTTTGAACATGGAATTACCATGCCTGGTAAGAAGTTATCTGGAAGACAAATTGCTAAGTCTTTAAGATTTTTAGCAAATCATAATATTATTTCAAAAGTTAGTGGCAGTTATGATGAAGGCAATGTTAGTTTTTACATCCTCCCATCAATTGTTTATGCTCTTGACAATAATAAGATTGTTGCAATGAGTGAAGCTTTAGACAAAATCAACAATCAAGGACTTGAAAATACTGCCTTAGGCAGAGAAGAAAACAAGGAGGATAGTTATGAAGACTATAACCAAGATAAGAATAATTAATTGGCATTATTTTTGGAATGAAACTATAGATGTTAAACCTATTGTTTTCTTAACAGGTGTCAATGGTAGTGGTAAATCTACATTAATTGATGCTATTGAAGTTGTTTTGCTTGGTGATACCAGCGGAAGAAGTTTCAATAAAGCAGCAATGGAAAAATCTAGCCGTACTTTAAGAGGTTATTTAAGAGGCGAAATTGGCGATGATGTTGACAATAACGGATTCAAATATCTTCGTAATGGAAGATTTACTTCTTATATTGTTTTAGAAATTTATGACGATGTGAACAAAGAATATTCACTCATGGGTATTGTTTTTGATTCATTTGAAGATGGTAGTGAAGAACATCATTTCTTCTCTTTAAATGATAAAATGCCAGAAAATGGATTTGTTGAAGACAAGATTCCTCTTGAATATAAACGTTTAAGTCAATTCTTTAGTGAAAATTATGCTGGGAAATATCAATTCTTTGATAGTAATAGACAATATCAAGACTTTTTAAAACGTAAATTTGGTGGATTGAAAGATAAATATTTCAGTCTTTTAAAGAAATCTACATCTTTCACTCCAATTACTGATATTACTTCATTTATTACGCAATATGTTTGTGATCCTCAACAAAATATCGAACTTGGACATCTTCAAAACAATATTTTGAATTATAAACGTCTTGAAAATGAAGCAGAAAATATCAAAAAACGTGTTGATAGATTAACTGAAATTAAAAATTTATTTGATTTATATAAAGGTCATCAAGAAAACTTCCAAATTTCAAAATATATTATTGAAAAATGCGAATTAGAATCTAGTAAGCAAAAATTAGGTGCATATAAAAACGAGGTTTTAAAATGCACACAAAGAATTCATGAAATTGAACTTGGTATTGCTGAATTTAATGGAAATCTTGCTGAACTTGAAAAACGTAGACTAAGAATTATCCAAGATAAAGCGGATAATGATACAATTCGTTTAACAGATGAGCTTTTAAGCGAGAAAAGAGATGCAGAAGAAAAAATTAGACAAATTAAAAGAGATCAAGATATAGTTACTCAAAATTTAACTAAATATTGTGATGAATATTTGAATGCAACAACAAGTCTCACACGTGAATTAGATTCGATAAATAAGGACATTTTAGATGAAGACCGTGTTAGAGAATTAATAGAACTTGAGCATGAAGCAATTAAAGTCAAAGATCTTTGTGAAAACTTCAAAAAAGAAGAACTTAAGAATGTTGCAAATTTAACAAAAGAAAAATTAGAGAATTTTAGAGTTGTTTTAACATCCTTTAAAAATAAAGTTTCATCATTATCTGTCTCATTAAGTCGTTCAGTTTTTAATATTGAAAAGAAAATCGCAACTTTAAGAGACGATGAAGTTAATATTAAAAAAGGAAGCAAGTCATATGATGAAAGACTTGTTAAAATTAAACATCGTTTAGAAGATGAATTATTCGATAAATATCATAAACATATTGATGTTGATATTTTTGCTGACTTAATTGATATAAAAGATTTAAGTTGGAGTAATGCAATTGAAGGTTTCCTTTATGGGCAAAAATTCAATTTATTTGTTGAACCAAAATATTTCTTAGATGCTTATAAAATTTTAAGAAATTTATTACTTGAATATAGATATTATGGAACAAGTTTAGTCGATCAAGAGCGAATTATTGAGAAAAACTATGTTGCACAAAATGGTAGTTTAGCTGATGAAATTATTACTGATCATGAAGGTGCAAGAGCTTATACAAATTATTTAATTGGTCGATTATATAAAGCAAATTCCATTGAAGATGCAAGAAATACCATGAATGGTATTACTAAAAATTGTGATTTATATCGTAATTTTGCTCTTCAACAAATTAACCCAAAACTTTATCAAGAATCGTTTATTGGTCGAACTTTAGATCAACGTTTCTTAGAAGAAAAAGGTAAGGAATTATCTGCTAATATCAAGAATCTTGAAGTTTATAAAAAGATAAGTGTTTTAATTAATAAAGCAAATGAACTTGAAGTTATTAATACAAACGAAATTGCAAATAACTTTGTTTTAATCGAA
The DNA here is from genome assembly GCA_963655445.1 of Acutalibacteraceae bacterium. Taxonomy (GTDB): domain Bacteria; phylum Bacillota_I; class Bacilli_A; order RFN20; family CAG-826; genus Onthovivens. Next base: position 5,759 of record CAVKEL010000074.1, read on the forward strand.
CGTTCTACACAAATTAGTGGTTTAGAAAATACTATAAAATATGTTGATGAACAACTTAAAGAACACGATACAACTTTAATTGATTCTTTAGATAAACGTTTAAAAGATGTTGAACAAGACATCAAAGATTTAAACGAAAATAAAGAACAATCTTTAATTGAAAAAGGTAATCTTGAAAAAGAAATTGAAAACTTGAAGAAAGAAAAGATTGTCCAAGAAGAAAATGCAATTAAGGTTAAAGAAGAGAATTTGAAGAACAACTATAACCCATTTATGGTTGATGAAAAAGCACTTCCTTTATTCAATGAAGAACTTGGAAAAGGTAAGACAGTCCTTCAAATTTATCAAGAAAATAATGTTAATCTTTCACGTTTACAATATCTTGTAAATAATATTTTTGGGCAAGTAAGAAGTTTAAGAAGAGATTATGTTAATGATTATCATCTTTCTTACGATCCATCCGATGAAAATAATGATAAGTTTGAAGCAGAACTTGTTGAATTTAGAGATGTTGAACTTCCTCAATATCAAGAAAAAATTAACGATAGTTATAACAAAGCAATTCAACAATTCAAGGATGATTTTATTTTCAAATTAAGAAGCGCTATTGAAGATGTTGAAGATCAAATTGAAAATTTAAATACCGCTTTAGCTCAATCTCAATTTGGTAAAGATTCTTATAGATTTACTGTTAAACCAAGTCAAGTTTATCGTAGATATTACGATATGCTTAAAGATAACTTAATTTTAGAAAGTGGCGAAGATGAGACAGAATTTATCAATAAATATAAAGATGTAATGGAAGATTTATTCAAACAAATAGTCGATATTAATGATAAAGGCGATAAGACAAGTGAATTAATGTCTAATATAGAAAAATTCACAGATTATCGTAGTTATCTTGACTTTGATTTAATTGTCACTAATATAGATACTAAGGATGAACAAAGACTTTCAAAGATGTTAAAGAAAAAATCTGGTGGTGAAACTCAAACTCCATTCTACATCAGTGTTCTTTCATCTTTTGCTCAACTCTATCATGTTCATGAAGATGGAGAACTCGCTAATACAATTCGTATCATCATTTTTGATGAAGCTTTCTCCAAGATGGATAGAACAAGAATTAAAGAAGCAGTACGTCTTTTAAGAAAATTTAATTTACAAGTTATTTTAAGTGCTCCAAGCGATAAAGTTGCTGATATTAGCGAACTCGTTGATGAAACACTTGTAACTTTACATGATAAAAATAGCAGTTGTGTAAGACTATATGAAAAAAGGCAAAAATAGTTAATAATATTTCTAAGGAAGGAGAAATTATATATGGCTAAAAAAGTTGTTGCGATGATTCTTGCTGGTGGAAAGGGTACGCGTCTTCAAGCACTGACGAAAAAGATTGCGAAACCTGCGGTTTATTTTGGAGGGAAATATCGTATTATCGATTTTAGCCTTTCAAATGTTGCAAATACTGGCATCTCTCTTTGCGGAGTCTTAACTCAATATGAGTCTGTTGCTTTAAACAACTATATTGGGGATGGGGAGAAATGGGGTTTTAACGGAGTTCAATCTCTTTGTGTTGCTCTTCCTCCACGTCAAACAGAAGAAGGTTTGAACTGGTATGAAGGAACTGCTGATGCAATCTATCAAAATCTTGATTTTTTGGATAGTCAAAATCCTGATTATGTATTAATTTTATCTGGAGATCACATTTACAAAACTACTTATAATGAAATGCTTGAGCTTCATGAAAAATTTAATGCAGCATGTACTATTAGTGTAATGATAAGATCACTAAATTTGTTGAAAAACCAAAAGAACCAAAATCGAATTTAGCATCAATGGGTGTTTATATTTTCAATTACAAAGAACTTAGAAAAGCTCTTATTGAAGATCATAAAGATCCAAAGAGTGAACATGATTTTGGAAAGAATATTATTCCAAATTTCTTAGATCAAGAAAAACCAATTTACGCTTATAGATTTAAGGGTTATTGGAGAGATGTTGGAACACTTCAAAGTCTACACTTAGCTAATATGGAACTTTTACCATCAAAGAGAACTAGTGAAACTATTGATTTTGATGAATTCCCAACTATTTATTCAGAAGATACACATTCTCAGCCACAATTTATTGCTGGTGATGGTGTAGTTAGAGATTGTTTAGTTAATCAAGGTGCCGTAATTCATGGTGATGTTTATCAATGCGTAATTTCAAATGAAGTTACAGTTGAAAAAGGTGCTGTTGTTAAAAATAGTGTTTTAATGCCTGGCGTAACAATTGAAGAAGGTGCTTATGTTAATAATGCAATTATTTCTCCAGGAACAACTATCAAAGAAAAGGATGTAATTAATAAAGATAGTGATGATGTTGTATTAATTGACTACGAAAGGAGTTTGCAATAATTATGAATAATGTAATTGCTCTTATTGATTTACACAATCAATCCAATTTAGGTTTATTAACAAAAAATCGTCCAATTGCTTCAACCACATATCTTGGTCGTTATGCATTTATTGATTTTACTTTATCAAATTTAACAAATAGTGGTGTTGATGAAATTGGTATCTTAGTTAGAGATCATAGTCGTTCCGTTATTAAACACCTTAGTGGTAAAAATACTTATTTAAGAAATCCAAAAACTGGATTCCAAAATATTTTCTTAAATGAAAAAGGTTTATTAAATCCTCAATTTAATACTGATATTCATAATATTATTGAAAATGATTGGTTCTTATACGATACAAATGTTAAATATGTTTTGATTTGTCCAGTTAATTTTATTGGACACGTTGATTATAACCAAGTAATTAAAGAACATATTAAATCAAATCGTCAAATGAGTTGTTTAGTTGCTAATGTTAATAATGCTGATGATCCATCTTTATATCGTGCAATGCGTTGCGTTGTAGATCCAATTGGTGATGTCCAAAAATTTGAAACAAATGATTGTCGCACTAAAAAAGCAACAATTTGTCTTGAAGTTTATGTCTTCAATGTTGATTATTTAAAAGAAATTTTAAAGAAGGTTGATGATATTTCTCAAATGTTTACCATAAATGATTTAGTTAAGTATTTATCGACATATATTGAAAAAGTTAATGCTATTGAACATAAAGGTGAATTTAGAAGAATTGCAAGTTTAAGTGATTACTTTAATATTTCAATGGAAAGCATTGATAATCATAAACTTATGACTTCAACTTTATTCCCAGAAGGTTGGCCAATTTATACTTTAACTCATGATACTCGTCCAGTTTTATATGGTGAAAAGTGCAAAGTTAGTTATTCATTAATTGCTAATGGATGCACTATTAATGGAACTGTTAAACATTCAGTTTTATCTCGTGATGTTATTGTTGAAGAAGGTGCAACAGTTGAAAATTGTGTTGTATTTACAAATACAGTTGTTAAAAAAGGCGTTCACTTGAAAAATTGTGTAGTTGATAAACATTGTGTTTTTGAAACCAAGAAGGAAGTTGCAGGAACAAAAGATGAACCATTATATATCCCACAAGGAGCTCATATTTAGATTATGAATATAGTAATGGTAGCCAGTGAAGCTAATCCGATATATAAAACTGGTGGATTAGCTGATGTTATTTATGCTCTTAGCAAACAATTTGCTAAGATGAACCACAATGTTTCAATTATTGTCCCTTATTACACACAATGCGGAAAGGTTAAAACTCTTAAAGCAAAACCTGTTTTTAAGTTGTCAACCTCAATGAATTGGCGTAAATTTGATTTTGATGTTTATAATGAAGAGATTGATGGAATAGAATATTTTTTCATTAAAAATGATCAATATTTTGATAGACCAAATTATTATGGTTACTACGATGATGGCGAAAGATTTGCTTTTTTTGCAAACGCCACGATGGAAGTTTTAAAGGCATTACCTTTTAAAGCTGATATTGTGCATGTTCATGATTGGCAAGCCGGAATGATTCCATGTTTACTCAAAGAAAAATTTAAAGATGATGAATCTTTAATAGGAATAAAAACTGTTTTAACAATCCATAACCCACTTTTTAAAGGTTATATTGGAAGTGGCTCATTATGGGATTTATATGGTTTACCATTTAATCTTTACGAAAATGGTAATGTTCAATTTGAAAATCAGGTTTCAACATTAAAAGCTGCAATTCATTATGCAGATAAAATTACAACAGTTTCACCAACTCATGCTTATGAACTTACAACCCCTGAAGGAAGTAAAGGATTATGGTATGAAATGGTTTTAAGAAAATATGATTTTGAAGGTATCTTAAATGGTATGGATTATGGAGAATTTAATCCTTCAAAAGATAAGTTAATCTATAAAGAATATTCAGTAGAAAATGCTCTTGAAGGCAAAAAAGCAAATAAAGTTGCGTTTTGTAAAGAACATGGTTTAGATCCTAAACTTCCAATGTTTGCTGTAGTTTCAAGATTAACCAATCAAAAAGGATTAGATTTAATGTTTTCCATGGCTGATTTTGTTACGAATAATGGCGGAATTTTTGCTGTTTTAGGTAGTGGCGAAAAGTATGCAGAAGATTATTTTGATAACTTAATTAGAAGAAACCCAAAACATACTTATGTCTATATCGGTTATAACGATGATATTGCTCATAAACTTTATGCCGCTAGTGATTTCTTTATTATGCCAAGTGCTTTTGAACCATGTGGTTTGGGTCAAATGATTGCTCAAAGATATGGAAGTCTTCCAATCGTTAGAAGAACTGGCGGTCTTAAAGATAGTGTAGCTCCTTACAATATTGAACTACATAATGAAAAAACTGCAGATGGATTTGGTTTTGAAAATTATAACGTCATTGATGCTATAGGATGTTGTTCATCAGCAATGATTGTTTATAACGAAAAGAAAGTTCTTAAAGCTATGGTAAATAATGCGATGACTCGCGATAATACCTGGGCTAAGAGTGCTGAAAAATATATTGAACTTTATAAAGCTGCTTTATTAAAGTAACTTAAAAAGTCTTGATAACATCAATAAAAGGTCATTTGTGAATTCAAATGACCTTTTTAGCTTTTGGTTATTAAAAAAGAGGATCTTTCGATCCTCTAAATTGCTTAAACTATAATAATCTATTGTAGTATTCAACGATTTGAGATTCTTGAATATCTTGTGGTAATTCGCTTCTCTCTGGTAATCTAACGTACTTGCAGGATTTCTTTTCAGCATCTAATTCGACATATTTAACAGTAGGTTCGTTTTTAGCAAGTGAATCTTTAATAACTTTTAAATCTTGACTACTTTCTTTAACACTGATAACGTCGCCAACCTTACAAATAACGCTTGGAATATCAACTTTTTTACCATTAACACAAATATGTCCGTGATTAACAAGTTGTCTTGCAGCTTTTCTAGTTGGAGCAAGGTTTGCTCTGAAGACTAAATTATCTAATCTTGATTCAAGAATTCTCATGAATGCAAGACCAGTAATTTCTCCTGAGTTACTTGCGATGGTGAATAATCTACGGAATTGTCTTTCGTTAACTCCATACATATTTCTTAATTTTTGCTTTTCAGCTAATTGCTTTCCATATTCTGAAAGTTTTTTCTTATCAGCACCATGTTGACCTGGAGCAGTTTGTCTTTTTCTAAGTTCTTCTCCGGTTCCAAGAATTGAAAAACCTAATCTTCTTGATTGTTTCCAAACAGGTTTAGTATTTCTCATATGTTTCTCCTTTCTTTATATTTGCACATAAAGATCGGTTTAAATTCCATTCTTCGACTGAAGTAATTAGAGATTTCACCTTTTAAGCATAGGTTACTTTACTTCCTTTTTTGGTTACTTCATCAGACAAGAAGTATTTAAATGCTTCATTTATATGCCCATAAAATATACATAATTTTTAATACTTTTTCAATAGTTTTATCATATGCGGTTAGAATATCAAAAATTTAAGGTTTTAAACAATAGTAAATATCGACTTTTTAGTATA
>CAVKEL010000075.1:0-8612 GCA_963655445.1 Acutalibacteraceae bacterium
ATACATATCACTTAAACTTAAAGCATCATTTGCGTCCATTCCACCATTTATAGCCGCTCTTGAAACTAAAGTTGCTGTAACAACAAAAATATTTTTAACTTGTCTTAATTGATTTTGAGCAACTTGGCCACCTCTTACCGCTGGAGCTTTAGATAAATAACTTTCTAAAGCTTCTAAATCACCTTTTGAAACAATATATTCAATAGCTTTTTCAATACTTAATGTATTATGAATGTCGTTTACATTTTCTATAGGTTGTTGATGTTCAACTCTTGATTTTTCGATTATAGTCTGAATTTCTTTTTGTTTTTCTTCTATAATAGCAACGTCTTTTAACTTAGTTTTTTCATCATTCAAAATATAATTTAAAACACAAAGGATTTGTAAAATACTTTCATATGGCATAGGAATTATTGTTTTCATAGAATTAATAAATTCGTCAACATCATCATTATTAATATCAATTTTGAAAGCTATTTCTTTTAGTTCTTGATCTGACAAAGGAATTTGTCTTGTTGGGCCTAAAACAATTTTTATTTTTCCATAATTAACAATTCCATAATATGAAAAATATGAATCAACGTAGTTTCCTACATGATTATTAATTGGAAGTATTTCATTTAAACTCAAGGTTATTGGATCTTTTTGAAGTTTTACAATGGAATGGTAAAAAGTCAGCTCTCCATCGACGTAAATTCGAATTGGCATACCACATAAATTCCCCATTACAGTACATATATACTCTAAATCAAGCTTTTTCATAGTTTCGTTCCTTTTATACAAATATGTCATATTAGAAACAAATATGCAATACTAAAATTTTACTGAAGTTATAATAAAATTAAATAAAAGTGAGGGTCCATTATGGATATTTCAAAAATATTAAAGGCTATGACTCCTGAAGAAAAAGCTGCCTTAGTGCAAGGCACTGATTTTATGTACACTAATCCAATTCCAAGGCTTGATGTTCCATCCCTTTGTTTATGTGATGGACCACATGGTCTAAGAAAGCAATTAACAGAAAAAGATAATGGGGTATCCTTATCAGAACCTGCAACATCTTTCCCAACAGCTGCAACAGTTGCTAATAGTTGGAATAAAGATAATTTATATCAAATGGGAAAAGCAATTGGGGGAGAATGTAAATATTATGATGTTCATATTCTTTTAGGCCCAGCTATTAATATAAAAAGAAATCCATTATGTGGCAGAAATTTTGAATATTATAGTGAAGATCCATTACTAACTTCTGAACTTGCATCTTCTTTTGTTGACGGACTCCAATCTCAAAATGTTGGTGCTTGTTTAAAACATTTTGCTATCAATTCTCAAGAAAACTATCGATTCAATGGAAATTGTGTCATTGATGAACGCACAGCAAGAGAAATTTATTTAAAGGCATTTGAAAGAATCGTAAAGAAATCTCAACCAGCAAGTATTATGTGTGCTTATAACAAAATTAACGAAGAGTATTGTTCGGAAAATAAATGGTTATTAACTAATATTTTAAGGAATGAATGGGGCTTTAAAGGTTTCACAATGACTGATTGGGGTGCAGCTAATAATAGAATAAAAGGAATTAAAAGTGGTCTCGAACTTGAAATGCCAGGAAGTGTATCATACTTAAGAAAGCAAGTTTGCGATGGAATTAAAAATGGGCAATTAGAAGAAGAAAACATAAATTTAGCATGCTCAAGAATTCTTGAAGCTGTTAATAAATATGGTTTTAATAAAAATACTGGCTCGTTCAATATTGAAAACCATAGTTTCATAGCGGAACAAATTGCGACCGATTCAGCAGTTTTGTTAAAAAATTATAATGAAAGTTTACCTTTAATGAAAGAAGAAGAAATTTATATTGTTGGCGAATTATTTGAAAAAATGCGATTTCAAGGATCTGGAAGCTCCATGATTAATCCTACATCAATAATTAGTCCTAAAAATGCATTTGATAAAAGGGATATAAACTATAAATATAATAAAGGATATAAGACATTTGATTTAAAATCTGATAAAAAATTACTTAAAAAAACTATTAATGAATCTAAAGATTTTGAAAAAGTTATTGTCTTTGCCGGTTTAACTGATTCAACAGAAAGCGAAGGCGGAGATAGAAAAAATATGTCATTAGCTCAAAATCAAATCGATTTAATTAATGAATTAGTTAAAGCGCATAAAAAGATCGTTCTTGTTTTGTTCGGAGGATCTCCCTTCGAGCTCCCGTTTGAAAAAGATATTGAGGCAATATTGCATATGTATCTACCAGGACAATGTGGAGGAGAAGCTTGCGCTCAGTTACTATTTGGAGAGGCATGTCCTTCAGGAAAACTCGCAGAAACTTGGCCAGAAAGATATCAAGATGTTCTATATGCAAATAGCTATAGCAAAACAATTCAAGAATTATATAAAGAAAGTATTTATGTTGGATATAGAAGGTATGATAAATCTGATATTAAACCGCGATATCCATTTGGATTTGGATTAAGTTATACAAAATTTGATTATTCTGATTTTAAATTAATACAAGCTAAAAATAAAATTGATGTAATCTGTAAAATAAAAAATGTTGGAAATTACGATGGGGCAGAAATCGTTCAATTATATGTTAGAAACAATAAGAATTCATCAGTGTTTAAAGCAGAAAAAGAATTACGAACATTTTCAAAGGTTTATCTCAAAAAATTAGAACAAAAAGAAGTGAAAATGACTTTCGATTTAAATGACTTATGCTACTATAATGTCGATGAAAATAGATGGGTTCTGGAAAGTGGCACATATGAAGTTCTTGTTGCTGCATCATCAGTTGATGTCAAATTTAAAAAGGAGTTTGAAGTTGAAGGAGAAACCTTAAAATCTCCATACCCAAAAGATGTTCTTGAAGAATATCGAATTGCAAAAGAAATTAGCGATGCAACTTTTGAACACTTAATTAGAAGACAAATTCCAGAGGTTCCAAAATTATATCCATTTAACATTGATACAAGATTTGGAGATTTTAGAGAAAAATTAAGTGGTAAGATTTTATTCTCGATGGTTTCAATGGTGTCTAAAATTCAACTTTTAAAAGCCAAAATGATGAAGGATGGAATTAAAAAAGAAAATACGATTAAAGGAGCTCACTTCCTATATAAAATCTTTGAAACCAATTGTATAAGGTCTCTATCTTTCTCGGCAGGAGATTCACTGCCATATAATTTAGGGGAATTCTTTGTAGATTTTGGAAATGCGCACTTTATCAAAGCATTTAAGAGATTATCAAAGCCATATATTGCACCAAAACTTCCAAAAGATGAAAATAAGGAGAACTAATTTTTATGAAAGCAAATTCTAATTTATTATCTGGGAAATTCTTTAATTCAAGAATTCATTCTCAAAATGTTACTGCAAAAGAAAAGTGGTTAGGTTATTTAATAGGACCTTGCGGAGCATTACTTTTAAATGCAGTATTAGCAACATATTTAAATGTTTATTATACTGATGTTTTAAATCTTACAACTGTATGGGGTGGCTTGTTTTTAACAATATTCCCAATAATCTCAAAAATTATTGATGCAATAACAAACGTTATAATGGGTTATATTATTGATAGAACAAAAACGAAACAAGGTAAAGCAAGACCATGGATTTTGCTTTCTGCACCACTAATCACAATTACTGGAATTTTACTATTTACGGTTCCTCAAGGAAACGAAACTGTACAAGTTATATGGATCATGCTTTCATATAATTTATTCTATTCATTTGCATTTACAATTTTTAATATGAGCCACAATTTAATGGTTCCTTTATCAACAAGAAATACAATACAACGTGGCGGTTTATCTGTTTTTAATCAAATAGCTACCATTATGATGAGTGGTATTCTTGTTGCTTTAGTTTTCCCAATGGTTATTATGCCAATTTTAGGAATTAATAGAAATTTATGGATTATTGTCATGAGTGTTTTAAGCATTCTTGCCCTTCCATTCACCTTAATTGAATACTATTTTACAAAAGAAAGAGTTACTGAAGAACAAGCAGAAACCGAAACTAAAAAAATTCCTTTTAAAACACAACTTAAAATAGTTTTTAGTGATAAATATTTATGGATTATTTTTATTTATTTCCTTATTTATACAATAGGAGCAAACTTCAAGAATATTGGACTTGTTTATTATTGTAATTATGTTTTAGGGACATATAACGATGGAATTACACAAACTTTAGTTTCTGTTATCGGTGGTATCCCAATGGGAATTGGTATTTTCCTAGTTTGGCCTCTTGCTAAAAAGTTTGGCAAAAGAAACGTTACAATGTGGGGATTTGTATTATATGCAATTGGCAGTTTTATTTGTTGGATGTTCCCTACTAATTTATATATAGTCCTTGGTGGACAATTTATTAAAAATATTGGTGGATTACCATGTGCTTATGTATTTATGGCCTTATTTGCCGATTCATTAGATCATCTTGAATGGAAGAGCGGAATAAGATGCGATGGGCTTGCAATGTCTGTCTATAGCATTATCGCATGTGCCTTAACAGGCGTTTGTACTGGAATTTTCAATTTATTATTAGCAAATACAGGATATATCGCTCCTCACATTAATGAAATTGGGCAAACTATTGGAGCAACCCAACCTGAAGCAGTTAAAAATGCTATTACATTCTGTTTTGTTGGTTTAGAAACAATTACTGGCATAATGCTTGCAGTATTGCTTGTTTTATTCAATGTTGAAAAAACGATTAGCAAAAAACAACAAGCTATTAGAATCAGACAAAAAGAAGAATGTGAGAAAAATGGTCAAGAATGGATCGCTCCTGAAATAAAAGCCGCTCAGGAAGAAGAAAAATTCATTCTTGAAAACGAAAAAGCCTTTGCAGATGCGTTAAAAATTAAATGTGAAAAGAAACATCTTAACTTTGAAGAAGAATTAGAAAAACATAATAAAGATGTTGAATCTAAGAAAATAAAGAAGCTTGAAAAACAACACCTTAAAGAAGAAAAAGAAAGACTAAAGAAAGAAACTTTAGAAGCTAAAAAGCAAAGTAAATTTGATAACCTCTCAATCGAAAAACAAGAAAAATTAAAAGCAAAACAAGCCAAGAAAGCTGAAAAAGAATCTCTTGCTTGGGAAAAAGAAAAAGCAAAAGGCGAGGAATACTATAATAAAATACAGGCTGAACTAGCTAAAGCTAAATAATAAGGGTCCTTATGAAAGCTATAAATATTAAAACTGAATATATGGCTAATCCATTAGGATTAGATACGATAAAACCAAGAATTACTTGGAATTGTTTGGATGGCAAAAAACAAAGCGCCTATCAAATAAAAACCATAATTGACAATAAAGAAATCATTTATGAAAAAGTAGTATCAGATAAAATGAACTACACTTTCGATATTAAAATTGAATCAAGATCCTTAATTTCATTTCAAATTAAATTATGGGATGAAAACGATAATGAAGGTGAGTGGTCTGAAATAAATTGGTTTGAAATAGGATTATTATCAAAAGATGATTGGAAAGCAAAATGGATTGCTGGAAATTATAAAGTTGATAAAAAGAAAAGATATCCTGTAGATTGTTTTAGAAAAGAATTTAAAATTTCTGAAATAAAACAAGCAAGATTATATATTTCAGCTTGTGGGCTTTATGAAGCAAGAATCAACAATCACAAAACGGGAGCTTTCATTTTTGCTCCAGGAGCCACTGATTATAGAGTAAGAGCTCAATATCAAACATACGATGTAACTGAATTATTAAAAAATGGTAATAATGTCATAACTGTTGAATTAGCAGATGGGTGGTATCGTGGATCTAGCGGGTCAAAAGGAAGAGTTAATACATATGGAACTCAAACTAAATTTATTGCTCAACTCGAAATCTTAAAGAAAGATGGAACTAATCAAACAATTATCACTGATGACTCTTGGAATTGGTCAAACGATGGTCCAATTGAATTTGCCGATTTAAAAGATGGTGAAATGGTTGATGCAAGAAAAATTCCATCATATTCTAAAAAAGCAATTGTTGTTAAAGAAAATATAAATCTAACTTCATCTAATAACTTTGATGTAAAAGAAAATGAAAGTTTTGAACCAATTAATGTTATAAAAACGTCAAAAGGCAAGACAGTCTTAGAATTTTCACAAAATTTATCTGGATATGTTACTTTTTCTATTAATGCTCATGAAGGGCAAAAGATTCGTATAACTATGGGTGAAATGCTTGATTCAGAAGGCGAATTAACATTAAAAAATATTCAATGTACTTTTAAAGGTAAACAATCTCCACTACAAAAAATTGATTATATTTGCAAAGAAGGACTAAACGAATATAAACCTAAATTTTATTTTGGTGGTTTTAAATACGCTCAAATTGACACTGATATTCCTTTTGAAGCAAAGAATTTTAAAGCTATTGCGGTTTATAGTGCATTCGAAGAAACATCAACATTTGAATGTTCAAATAAACTAATTAATAAATTTTATCAAAACACATTATGGTCGTTGAAAAGTAATTCAACAGATGTGCCAACCGATTGCCCAACAAGAGAACGTATGGGTTGGACAGGAGATAGTGAAATATTTTTTAATACTGCTTCATATATGGTTAACTATGCACCATTTGCTAGAAAACACGTTCGTGACATTTTTGATCGTCAATGGAAAGGTGGTCGACTTCCTCAAATTGCACCTTATTCACATGAAGATTGGTTTATGTGGGTAATGAATGGGTGCGTAGGATGGGCTTGCGCTGGAGTTTATATTCCTCTTTACTTCTATCAAAGATATGGAGATAAAAGATTACTCGAAGAAAACTATGAAAGAATAATTAAATACGCCAATTTCATGATAAAAAGAGCTGGAAAATGGGGTGGCGTGTATGCAAAACATGTGCCGATGTCTCATAAAAATAGAAAATATTTTGTAAATTGTGGTCAATCATATGGTGAATGGGCTGAACCAAGTGATGTTATGGCTTTTCAATGGTTTGATTTTGCTTCACCACATCCAGAGGAATCCACTGCCTACACATATTTTACTTTAAAAAGAGTGTTGGAAATCGCAAATATTCTTAACAAAAATGATGATAAAAGGTTTAAAAAAATAAAAGAGTATAGCGAAGGAGCAAAAAGAGCTTATCAAGAATTCGTTACCAAAAAAGGATATACATTAGATACAGATCGACAAGCAAAACTCGTAAGACCTTTATATATGGGTTTATTAAATAAAGATCAAGAAGAATATGCTAAAAAGCGTTTAATAAAAGCTCTAGACAATTATGGTTGGAGATTAGGAACTGGATTTTTATCAACACCTTTAATTTTAGATGTCCTTTCTAATTTAGATGTCGAATACGCATATAAATTATTAGAAAACGAAGAACTTCCAGGATGGTTATTTATGGTAAAACATGGAGCAACTACCGTTTGGGAATCTTGGGAAGGTAATGCAACAAAAGATAAAGGTTTAGCTTCATTAAACCACTACTCTAAAGGCGCAATGTGTGAATGGCTAATAAGAGGAATGTGTGGTATTAACATTGCTGGAGAAAATCATTTTATTATTTCACCATTAGTTGGTGGCAAAGAAACGTATGCAAAATGTTCTTACGATAGCATTTATGGAAAAGTTTCTAGTTCATGGAAAAAAGAAGAAAATAAAGTTATTTATGAAATAGAAATCCCTGCTAACACTACTGCCGAAATTATATTAAAAAATGAAAAATACAGTGTTGGACCTGGAAAGTTCACCTATGAAGTAAACTTATAATTGATATTTATAAAATTTTTTTCATTTTAAAATATAAGTTAGGATATAAGTTAGGAAGTAAAATAAAAAAGTGTCGAATTTGAGTTTAAATAATCTATAATAATAAACAACTTGTATATTAGCTTTAATTGGTAAGCGAGTATCTACCTTGAAACCGTAATTTCAAGACTACATGTTCTCTCCTTACTTTAAAGTATGGAGGAACTGCTATGGAAAGACAAAAAAGTAATTTAAAGGAGCAACATTAGAAAGAATCTAGTGTTGCTTTTTTGTCCAATACAAGAGAAAGGAAGGAAATTAAAATATGAAATTTGATGATGTTAGACAGGGTTTAACTTATGATGATGTCTTATTAGTACCACAATATAGTGAGGTTGTTGGTATGCAAATTGATCTTAAAACTCACTTAACAAAAAATATTGTGTTGAATATACCTATCGTCTCTGCTGCCATGGATACTGTTACTGAATCTAAAATGGCTATTGCTCTTGCTCGTGAAGGTGGTCTTGGTTTTATTCATAAGAATATGTCAATTGAAGATCAGGCTCATGAAGTTGATTTAGTTAAAAAGAATGAATCTGGAATGATTACTAATCCAATTGTTTTAAAAGGCGAACATACAGTAAAAGAAGCTGCAGAAATTATGGCAAACTATAAAATTTCTGGTCTCCCTGTTGTAGATGACAATAATGTTCTTCAAGGAATTATTACTAATAGAGATATTAAATATTTAAAAATTGATGATACTCCAGTTTCTAAAGTAATGAGCAAAATGCCAATCGTTACAGCTCCTCAAGGAACAACCTTAGATGAGGCTAAAGAAATTCTTTGGGATAATAGAATTGAAAAATTA
>CAVKEL010000076.1:0-2800 GCA_963655445.1 Acutalibacteraceae bacterium
AAGCAAATATATATAAAAAATTTTATTTTTTATTTGCTTTTCTTTTAAATTAGAAAAGCGCTTTCAATTTTCTTTATTTTTAGTCTAAAAAATCTATTTATTTTTTAAAAAATCTATTATTTCATTAACGGTTTCATTAAGAGCACTTGTTCCACTTAAAACATTAACTTCTTTGATATTTTTAAAGTCAAAATCTTCAATTTCATTAACGCCATTAATTCTTTTAACAATGCATGATTGATATTTATTTAAAACCATCTTAAAAAGTTCATTTGTGTTACTACTTGTTTCACTACCTACTATTATTACAAGATCAGGATGAGTTTTGTTATCATTAATAATTTTTTCTTGCCTAACACGAGTTCTAGGGCAAATATTTCCTTTAATATTTGCTTTTGGATATTTATTTATTAATAAATTAGAAAAATAGTCATAATCATAGATTGATAATGTTGATTGAAAATATATGTCTATATCTTCATTTTTTGGTTCAAAATTATTAATAAATCCTTCTTTAATATCATATAAATATAAATTTTTATTTGATAAATCCATGATACTAATTGCTTCTTCATGGTTTTTCTTTCCAACAAAAATAACTTCTTTATTTTCATTAATTGATTTTAAAATTTGATCTTTAATTCCAATAATTATTGGACAAGTTAAATCATAAAATTTAACATTATTTTCTTTTAAAATATCTTTATATAAATTGATAGTTCCATGAGCTTGGAAAATTACAACATCACCTGGTTTATAAGAAGAAATGATCATCTTTTTTGTTTCATCATTTAAACCTTTTGTTTCAACAACATTGATATTAAAGTGTTTAAATAAAGTATCTATTTTTTCATTATGAATAATTGGACCAAAAAGATAAATATTGTCCTTATTATGAACAACTTTTATTTCCATTACTTTTGATAAGGCAAGATTAACTCCTTCACAAATTCCTATTGGTTCAAAAACATTAATCTTCATCTACTTTTCCTTTATATATTTTAAAACATAATTAACATCAACTTTATTATCAATTTCTTGACCTAACACAGTATCTTTTTCAATATATTTATTTTCTATTGATATAACTTTTATTTTGTTTTTAAAACCTAATTCAAGAAGAGTATCTTCTAGATGTATACTAAATCCACCTTTAATTGAATAAGGATCATAAATAATAATTTCTTTAAAATCTAAAATACTTTTTAAAAATTCTTTATTTATTGGTTTTAAAAAGATTGCATTTATAAGCTTAATATCAATATTTTCTTCATTTATTAAATTTTTAAGTTCTTCTAAATGAGGTCCATAACTAATTAAACATTTTTCATTTTTATTAGTTTCTTTTATTGTTTTCCATTCTAAATATTTAAAAGTAGATTTATCATCTAAATTTAAATCTTTTAAATCATTAGTTAAAGCATTTGGATAACGGATGATAAGTGGATTTTTAAAATCTAAACTGAATTTAAAAAGTTCCTTTGCTTCATTGTAATTTGATGCTGCACAAACTGTTAAATTAGGAATATTTATTAAAAAACTTAGATCATAAATTCCTTGATGAGAAACACCATCTTCTCCAACCATTCCAATACGATCAACAAAAATAGTTACATCAGTGTTCATTCGCGAAATATCGTGGATTAATTCATCATAAGCTCTTTGTAAAAAGGTTGAATAAATAAAAACATAAGGATGAACATTTTTAGATAATGCTAAACCATTAGCGAAAAGTAAAGCATGTTCTTCGTTTATCCCTACATCAAAACATCTTTCTTTATGATTTAAAAATAATTTTGTAATATTGCTTCCTAAACTTGTCGCAGGAGTTATTGCAACTAATTTATCATTTTTACTCATTTCATTATCTAAAAGACTGCTATAAATATTTGAAAAAGAAATCTTATTTTCATCAATTTTTTCTTTAACTTCACCAGTTTGAGTATTAAATGGTTTAATATAGTGAAATTTGCCTTCTTTATCTTTTTCACTAAACTCATAACCTTTGCCTTTTTTTGTTTTAATATGAAGTAAAACTGGTTCATTTAAATCTTTAATTGATTCAAAAGCTTTTAAGAGTTCATGGATGCTATTTCCATCAATAGGTCCTACATATTTTAAATTGAAATTATTTAAAGAATTGCAACTTGCATCATGTAAAAATTTTGAAAAACCACCTACAGTTTTTGCAATTGCCATTTCATTATCATTAACAATAATTAAAAATTGCTTTTTGTAATTATATAAATTATTTATTGCTTCAAAAACTACACCATTAGAAAAAGATGCATCACCAATTACCGATATAATCTTATATTTTTCATTTATGATATCTCTAGCATAAGCATATCCTAGAGCTGTCCCAATAGACGTTGATGAATGACCAGCTTCATAAGTGTCATATATGGATTCACTCATATTTAAAAAACCATCATCGCCATCTTTTTTTCTTAAATTTTTAAGTTTTCTTCCTGTTAATATTTTTTCTGTATAACATTGGTGGCCAACATCAAAAAATATTTTATCTTTAGGTGCATCAAAAAAATAATATAAAGCAAGTTCTAGTTCAACTAATCCTAGATTACTTGATAAATGACCACCATTAATCGAACATGATTCAATTATGGTTTTTCTAATCTTAGAAGCTAAATCTTCTAATTCCAAAATAGATAATTCTTTTATATCATTTGGAGACTTTATGTCTTCAATATTTAATGCGCTTTTTTCTTTTTTCATAAATCTTTTTAATTATAACAAAAATTAAGACCTATTAAAAAAGAGATTATTGTTTAAATAACCT
>CAVKEL010000077.1:0-7637 GCA_963655445.1 Acutalibacteraceae bacterium
ATAACTCTTATATCAATAAACATTTTTGAAACATAAAAAATCATTAAGTATAATATGAACGGTAGTATTTTAACTACAGAAAAAAGGAGATTAGAAATGTCACAAAGATTTATTTTAAATGAAACTTCTTATCATGGACATGGCGCTATTGAAAACATTGTTCCAGAAATTAAGATAAGAGGATTTAAGAAAGCACTAGTTTGTAGCGATCCAGATTTAATTAAGTTTGGAGTTACAGCAAAAGTTACAAAATTATTAGATGAGGCAAATTTCCCATATGAAATTTACTCTAATATTAAACCAAACCCAACCATTGAAAACGTTACAAGTGGTGTCAAAGCTTGTAAAGAAGCTGGAGCAGATTTTATTATTGCTATTGGTGGTGGATCATCAATGGATACATCAAAAGCAATCGGAATTATTATGACAAATCCAGAATTCGCTGATGTTAGAAGCTTAGAGGGAGTTGCTCCAACTAAAAAACCATGTCTTCCAATTATTGCTGTTGCAACAACTGCTGGAACAGCTGCAGAAGTCACTATCAATTATGTTATTACAGATGTTGAAAAGAAACGTAAATTTGTTTGCGTCGATCCTCATGATATGCCAATTGTTGCAGTCGTCGATCCAGATATGATGTCATCAATGCCAAAAGGTTTAACTGCTGCTACTGGAATGGATGCTTTAACACACGCTATTGAAGGTTATATCACTCGTGGTGCATGGGAAATGTCAGATATGTTCCATATTAAAGCAATTGAAATTATTGGTAAAAACTTAAGAAAAGCAGTCAATAATGATCCAGATGGCAGAGAAGGAATGGCTTTAGGACAATATATCGCTGGTATGGGATTCAGTAATGTTGGTTTAGGTATTGATCACGCAATGGCTCACACTCTTTCTGCATACTACGATATTCCTCATGGCGTAGCTTGTGCAATGCTTCTTCCAATCGCTATGGAATTTAATGCTGATGTAACTGGCACAAAATATAAAGATATAGCTGAAGCTTTAGGTGTAGATACTCATGGAATGAGTGAAGAAGAATATAGAAAAGCTGCAATTAAGGCAGTTAAACAGCTTTCAGAAGATGTTGGCATTCCAACAAAATGTGAAAAAATCCTTGAAAGTGATTTAGATTCATTAGCAAGCGATGCATTAAAAGATGCTTGCTATCCAGGAAATCCACGCGAAGCAAATCACGAACAAGTTGTTGAATTATTTAAGAAATTAATGTAGTTCATCTACAAAAAAGATGCTCTCAATCGAGCATCTTTTTATTTTGTTTAATTTAATTATTGTTCATCTTTCATTGTTGGGAAGAGAATAACTTCACGAATATTTTCTTGGTTAGTTAATAACATTGTAAGTCTATCAATACCCATACCAATTCCACCAGTTGGTGGCATACCATAATCTAAAGCATTTAAGAAATCGAGATCCATTTCGTTTGCTTCATCATCTCCTCTTTCCTTAGCGGCAAGTTGAGCTTCAAATCTTTCTTTTTGATCTAATGGATCGTTTAATTCTGTATAAGCATTTGCAATTTCAGTTCCATTTACATAAAGTTCAAATCTTTGTGTAAATCTTGGATCTTTGCATTTCTTTGTTAATGGACTAGTTTCAATTGGATGTTCATAAACAAATGTTGGTTGCATAAGTTCAGCTTCGCAATATTCATCAAATAATGCATTTAAGAAATATCCAGGACTATTCCAATGTTTTTCAATCTTGATTCCTTTTTCTTTACAGAATTTAACTAAATCTTCAACTTTTGGATCGCCTCTAAAATCAATTCCTGTTTTTTCTTTAACAGCATCAACCATTGATAACCATTTAAATTCTGGTCCAAAATCAAAGACCTTATCTCCATAATGAATTTCAGTTGTTCCGCAAACTTCTAAGCAGCAGTTTCTAATTAAGCCTTCCCAAAGATCGCCCATTCCTTTTAAATCAGTATAAGCTTCATAAAGTTCAATTGTGGTGAATTCAGGATTATGTCTTGCATCCATTCCTTCATTTCTGAAAATTCTTCCAATTTCATAAACTTTTTCAAGACCGCCAACAATTAATTTCTTTAAATTAAGTTCAGTAGCAATTCTTAAATAAAAATCTTTATCTAAAGTGTTGTGATGAGTAACAAATGGTCTAGCATTTGCACCACCTAAAATAGGACTTAAGATTGATGTTTCTACTTCAATAAATCCTTTGTCATCTAAGTACTTTTGAATGGAGCGAATGATTTTTGCACGAGCAATTGCAACGTTTCTGCTTTCTTCATTCATGATTAAATCAAGATATCTATGTCTTGATCTTTCTTCAATATCTTGTAAACCATGATATTTTTCAGGTAAAACTTTTAAAGATTTAGTTAAAAAAGTATATTCTTCAACTCTAATAGTTGGTTCGCCAGTTCTTGTAAGCATCATTCTTCCATAAACGCCAACTAAATCACCAATATCACTAGTTTTGAAAACTTCATAGCTTTCTTGGCCAACTGTATCAATAGAAATATAGCATTGCATTTTTCCTTCTCTATCTTGAATATTAAAGAAACTTGCTTTGCCCATTTTTCTCATTTGCATGATTCTTCCTGCAATTTTGACATAAACTTGATTTGCTTCTAATTCTTCATTAGTTTTGTCTTTAATCTTTTCTCTACAAGTCTTTGAATCATCAGTTCTATCAAATCTTTCACCATATGGATCAACACCCATATCTCTTAATTTTTGGAGTTTTTCTCTTCTAACTAACTCCTGATCATTTAATTTTTCTTCCATAATCTTTTTCCTCGCTCAATTATTATACATAAATTTAAATAGAATTTCTTTTGGATTATTTCACATATTTATCGCAAATATCATAAATATCTTGTTCTTTCTTTATAGTTGAAGCCAATTCAATTCTTAGTTGTTTGCTATTTGGGATTTTAATAAAGAATTTAGGCGCAATTCCTCTAAGTAATGAAACACCTCTACTTTCACCATATTCTTCAACAAGATATGAAACATATTCTTTTAAATATTTATATTGTCTTTCAAAATTTAAACTTTCATCATATTCTTTTCCATCTAATGCTAAGTTTATGTTTGTTATAAGTTCAGGATTACCAACCCCACCTCTTGCTACCATAACTGCATCAGCACGAGTGATTTTTAAAGCATTTAATGCATCTTCTACTGTAAAAATGTCACCACTTATACAAAATGGTATTTTAATCAAATCCTTTATATTTTTAAGTTTTTCATAATCGGCTTTCCCACTATATGCTTGTGACCTTGTTCTAGCATGGATTGCAATAAAACTCACACCTGCTCTTTCTAATGTTTGAACTGTTTCCTCAACATTTATTGTGTCAAACCCTAATCTAATTTTGCATGAAACAGGTTTTTTACTTTTTTCTACAACAGCCTTTACCATTTCATAAAGCTTGTCTTGATCTTTTAACCAACTGCTCCCACCATTATTTCTAATAACTTTATTTACTGGACATGCTAAATTTAAATCTAAAATATCATATTCATACCCAGCATTCTCAATAATATCGATAGCCTTAACAAGCTCATCTTTTTTCCCACCAAATAATTGGACAGCTAAAGGTCTATCGCTTCCATCAGTTTTTAAATAATTTAAAGTTCGTTGATTTTCATAAATTAATCCACAATCACTTATCATTTCTGTATAAGTCAAAGCTGGATTAAATTGCTTCATAAATTTTCTATAACTAAAAGAAGTTATTCCTGCCATTGGGGCAAGAATAACTTTTCCTTTAATTTCCACATTTCCAATTTTAAAAGACATATTTTATTTATCTTCTTTTTTGGATTTAGATGCTTTTTTATCAGCAACTTCTTCTTTTTTAACTTCTTTTTCAGTTTCTTCTTCTACTTTAAGATCTTTTTTATCTTCTTCTTGAACACTCAAACTATGCGCTGTTTCAGTTTGTTTTACACTTTCATCAGGCATTTTTTTGTTCTTAAGTAAGTAATCAATTTCTTCTTCATTGATAGTTTCATTTTGGAGAAGAGTTTCTGCAATTAAAATGACATCTTCTTTTCTTGATGTAAGAATTTCATATGCTTGTTTGTGAGCATCTTCAATAATCTTACGAATTTCTTTATCAATTTCTTCAGCAACCGTGCTTGAGAAATTTCTTTGAGCATTTGTATAATCTCTTCCTAAGAAGACGCTTCCAGTATTTCTTTCATATTGAATAGGTCCAAGGGAAGACATACCATATTCAACAACCATTGAACGAGCAATTTGAGTAGCTCTTTCAATATCATTGCTTGCGCCAGTTGTTACATCTTGGAAGAAAATTTCTTCACTAGTTCTTCCGCCAAGTAATCCAGTAATTTCGGCAATTAATTCATTCTTGGTAAGTAAGAATCTATCATCATCTGGTCCCATTTGTACATGTCCACCAGTATTTCCACGAGGAATAATTGTAATTTTTCTAACTTTATCACTATGAGGTAAGGTTAAACCTATAACAGCATGTCCAGCTTCATGATAAGCAACTTCTTTTCTTTCAATTTCATTAAGACCTTTGCTTGATTTTGCAGGTCCAGCAATTCTTCTATCAATAGCTTCATCAATATCGGCCATTGTTACAGTTTCACGTTTTCCTCTAACAGCTAAAATTGCAGCTTCATTTAAAATATTTGCAATATCAGCACCACTGAAACCAACAGTTCTTCTTGCTAAAGCTTTAAAATCAACACTTGGATCAATCTTCTTATCACGAGCATGAACTTTAAAAATAGCTTCTCTACCTTCTCTATTTGGTAAATTAACAGTAATTTGTCTATCAAATCTACCAGCTCTAAGTAAAGCAGGATCTAAAACATCACTTCTATTTGTAGCAGCAATAACAATGATTCCACTATTTTCTTCAAAACCATCGAGTTCAACAAGCAATTGGTTAAGGGTTTGTTCACGTTCATCGTTTCCACCTCCTAAACCAGCGCCTCTTTGACGACCAACAGCATCAATTTCATCAATAAAGATTAAGCATGGAGCATTTTGCTTAGCAGTTTTAAATAAATCTCTAACTCTACCAGCACCAACACCAACAAACATTTCAACAAAATCACTACCAGAAATTGAATAGAATGGAACATTTGCTTCGCCAGCTACAGCTTTTGCAAGTAAAGTTTTACCAGTTCCTGGTGGCCCAACAAGTAACAAACCTTTTGGTAATTTTGCACCACATTTGGTGTATTTCTTTGGATCTTTAAGATAGTCAACAACTTCAACCATCTCGGCTTTTTCTTCATCGCATCCTGCAACATCTTTAAATCTAATCTTTGAATTATCAACTCTTCTAGCTCTTGATTTATTAAAATCTAAAGCTTGTTTATTTCCTCCAGCAGATTGCATTAAGAATCTAAAGAAGAAAATTGCAATTCCAACAATAACAACTGTTGAAATAATAGTTGGTAACCAACTTAAGAAAATATTTTCAGAGTATGGAGTTTCATTATATTTTCTTTGATAATTGTCAGGGTTATTTTTAAAAACTTGTTCATAAACCTCTTCACGAATACTTGCTTTGCCTTCGTAAGCTGAGCCAGTACTTGGAGTTCTATAGTAAGTTTCATCTGCAACTGTAATTGTATAGTAGTTTGTATTACTGGTTGAAGTATCTTTAACTTCAAGATTTAAGGTAACACGATCGCTGTTTGTTGTGATTGATGCACCATAAATCTCGTAATTATCTGTATCATCATAAGCCAATTTATAAAGCGAACCAGTAGTAATCGTTTGATATTGATTATTTAGATTTGTGATAATGCTATAAATGATGGCTCCGCTAAAAACAGCGATAACAAGATAAATTAAGAACGTTAACCAGCCAGATTTCTTTTTGTTGTTCATTCGTCTCTCCTTTCAACACGTGGACTTATTTTACAATAGTTGCTTTATTTTATAAAGCATAAAGCAAATTAATTTAAAAATTTTTTTAAATCAAATTTCAATGGTGAATTTTCTTCATTTTTTATAACTTCTTGGTATCTCGGTACATATATTAAATTGTCGTATTTATCATATATTCCTGGCCATAATATTCTATAAACATATGGCATTTTCCAATCAATAAAACATCTTCCAATTTTTTTCTCAAATCCATTGGGAAGAGTGTATATTTCATTTGTCTTTAAATTACACTTTATTTTTACCCCTTCTTTAATAATTTTCTCATATAAATCTGAAGCTTTATTTAATGAGAAATATGGCTCAATGTCATCTAGTTTAAATTCATAATTTTTAGTCTTTAAAACATAGACATCAACGTATCCATAATCAATACACAAATAAACATTATTTTTTAATTCTAAATGCCAATTTTTATTAGCTTTTAAAACATTTAAAAACTCACTTGCAAACTCTTTTGAGATTGGGTGATAAACACCTCTTTTTTCAAATAAAAAAACAAGCAATAATTGCATATCTTGAGGTGAAAGCACACTTGCTCTTTTTGCAAAAAAACCACCACGTTCCTCACTCAATTTTAAAATTTCAAATTTTTTCTTTTCTTTTTCTTTGTTTAATTTTTCTATTTCAAAAAGAATGGTTTTTCTATCGTTTTCATCCATGCAACTTACTACTTTTTTTCTAATTTCATTACGTTCATAACTCACATCAAAATTTGACCAATCAATTCCATAATGCACTTTGTTTTCATCACAATATTTTTGTAAATCATACTTCTTATAAATTAAAAGAGGACGGATTATATTAATTTTTTTGTATTTTGTAATTTCTTTTAATCCATAGTAAGAAACCAAATTATTTCTTTTTTGCTGCAAATAATATGTTTCAATTAAATCATCTTCATTATGGGCAACCAAGACATTAAAAATATTAATTTTTGTAGCAAGTTCATCAAAATAGTCATAGCGAACTTCTCTTGCCCAGCCTTCTTCGTTTGCCCCTTCGGGCATAAAAACATCAATAATATGAAGTTTAATATTATTTTCTTCACAAATTTTCTTCATGTCTTCCATTTCTACAGGTTCTTCTTTTCGTAAATGATAATTAACATGAGCAATTTCAAAATCATATTTACCTTTTAAAAGCAAATCAAAAAGACACATAGAATCTGGTCCATATGAACAAGCTAAAATGTATTTTTCGTTTTTATTTAAATTCAATTTGATCATTATCTTCAACAATCTCGTCTTTCAATATTTCATAAAGTGTATTTGATTCGTTTTTCTTGCAATAATCAACTACATTTAAAACTTTAACAGTCAATTTATGTCTTCCTAATGGCAAAATTAAAACATCTCCAATCTTTACTTCAGTCGATGGTTTAGCAATTTTTTCGTTAATTTTAATTATTCCTCTTTCAAGTAATTCTTTTGCTATGGTTCTTCTTTTAATTAATCTAGTTAATTTTAAATATTTATCAATTCTCATAAACAGTTTTCGCTTTTCTCATAGATTCATATAAATTATTAACAATGTTACATATTTTTAATAATAAATCTACCCATTCTCCTCTCTTTTTTATATAAATATTTACTTCTTTGTTAACAAAAGATATCTTTATTTCTTTTAAATATGAAATTAAAGAAGTAAATAATGCGGTACCTATACCTTCTATATCGCTAAATTTAGTTGATAATACA
>CAVKEL010000078.1:0-11438 GCA_963655445.1 Acutalibacteraceae bacterium
ATCTCTATGTGCGCAACCACCCCAATCACTTACAAAAAAGCCTTTAAATCCCCACTCGTTTCTTGCAACATCAGTTAATAACCACTTATTATCGCTAGAAAAGACACCATTAATTTTATTATAACTTGTCATAATTGACATTGGTTGACTATTCTTAACAGCAATTTCAAAACCTTTTAAATAAATCTCCCTAAGGGCTCTTTCATCAACAACTTCATCAACCATTGATCTATAAGTTTCTTGGTTATTACAAGCAAAATGCTTCAATGAACAACCAACACCATTATCTTGAAGACCTTTAATATATTCGCTAGATAATAAACCACTGACATATGGGTCTTCCGAAATATATTCAAAATTCCTGCCACATAATGGGCTTCTTTTAATACAAATTCCAGGTCCTAAAACCATATCTACATTATAATGTTTCGCTTCTTCCCCTAATGCATGTCCAAATTTATAGGCTAGTTCTTTATTAAAAGTTGATCCTAAAACAACATTAGTTGGAAAACAAGTCGCTTTAACAGATTGTTCATCACCAATTCCACTACCTTTTAAAACTTTTCTAATTCCATAAGGTCCATCAGTCATTAGTATCGATTTAAGACCAATCTTTTCAAGTGCACGAGTGCTCCAATTATCAGCACCACTTAAAAAATAACATTTTTCTTCTAATGTTAATTTAGCAATATCTTTTCTTTCCATTATGTTTACCTACCTATTTATATTTTAATATTTTTATAATGCTTAAAGAAGAAAATTAAATATTAGTTCGTTTTAAAAATGTATAATAAATAAAGTTAAAAGAGGATAGAAAAATGGAAAACAAAAATACAGAGATGATTAGTGCTATAAGAAGAAAAATTGGACTTGTTATTTGCTTAACAACTTTTATTTTATTTTTGATATTAGATGGCGCATATTTTGCATATAATTATTTCATTGTAAAAGAAACACTTAATAATTGCCTTGTTGAAATTATTCCTCTTTCAGTATGCCTTTTTATAGCATGGATTTTAGTCTTTATTTTAAGTGTTTCTCTAACCAAAACGATTATCAAACCAATTAAAAAAGCCTACGAAGATAAAGAACAATATGTTGGAAGAATAAAAAACACTATCAAAACCCCTATAAATAACATAAAGGAAAATGCTTTAACCTTAAAAAGTACAAACGAAAAGAATAGATGGGTTCAAAATATATTGAATGAAACAAATAATATGTATTTGATTTTAGAAGATATTGGAAATCCAAATCCTACCGAACGTGTAGTTGCTCAAGAAGTAGAGCAAGAAGAAATCATTAAAGAAGAATTTGACCTAAGCAACTTAGTTGAACAAATTTCTACATCTTATGATGCAATATGTTTTAATAATCATGTAGAATTTGTAAAAAATATCGAAACAAATTTAGCTTTAAGTAGCGACAAAAAAGATGTTGCAACTTTAACAAAAATTTTAATTGAAAATGCTATAAAAAATGTAGATTTTAATGGAATTATTCAAGTAGCCTTATTTAAAGATAACGGAAATATCTTCTTATCTGTCTATAATTCTGGTTGCAAAATAAAAGAAGAAAATAAAGAACAAGTTTATGAAGCATTTTATTCAAAAACAGGTACACATCCATCAAGCGTAACAACTAATGTCAATCTTGAAACATTAAAAACCATAGTTGAACAAAATAAGTTCACACTCTATCTTGATTCGAAGGAATCAACATATTTTAAAATCAGTATTAAATTTTAGTATTTTAAATGCGTTACCCAATTTGAGTAACGCATTTATTTTTGTTTATTGTTCTACAGCTTTGATAGCATCTAAGATTGTCTTTTCTTTTGCTTGCATACCATATTTATCAACTTCTGCTTTATCTCTAAATTCATGAGTTAAGCAGCATGGTCCGCCTATACAACCATTAGTACATGCCATACCTTCAATAAAATTGAAATCTTCGGTTCCTGCTTTAAGCTTATCTAAGGCAGCTTTACAATTTTGAATTCCATCACATTGTGCACCTTTAACTTCAAATTCAATATTAGATTCTTTTAAGGCTTCTTTAACAGCATCAGTTAAACCACCACATCTTGCAAAAATTCTTCCATAATATGAAGCATTATCAAGTTTACTTTCTTCAAGTTTAGAACAATCAATATCTCTACTATCAATCAAAGCTTGTAATTCTTCAAAAGTTAAAACATAATCAACTAAATTTTTAACATTATCTTTTTTAATCTCACCTTTTTTACCAATACATGGTCCAACAAACACAATCTTGCAAGTTGGATCTGTTTTCTTTAAATATGCAGAAATTGCAGCCATTGGTGATAAGTTACTTGAAATATATGGGACAACTTCTGGATATTTTTTATTAATAAAATTAACAAATACTGGACAGCAGGAAGA
This sequence comes from Acutalibacteraceae bacterium, assembly GCA_963655445.1. Classification (GTDB taxonomy): domain Bacteria; phylum Bacillota_I; class Bacilli_A; order RFN20; family CAG-826; genus Onthovivens. Next base: position 2,406 of record CAVKEL010000078.1, read on the forward strand.
AGTTAATTTGCCTCTTTCTACTAACTCATGAGCTTCACTATATGCAACCATATCCGCACCTAATGCAGCCTCTACAACACTATGAAATCCAAGTTTTTTAATTGCACTTACAACTTGGCCTAATGTTGCATATTTAAATTGAGAAGAAATTGAAGGAGCAACAACAGCATAAATATTATATTTTTTGCTGAAGTCACTATCTTTAATAGTATTAATAACATCAACAATTGAAGATTTATCCATAATTGCACCAAATGGACATTGTGAAACACAACTTCCACATTGAATACATTTTGAATCATCAATTTTTGCTGCAAAATCTTCACCCATAGAAATAGCATTAACTTTACATGCAGATTCACATGGTCTCTTGAAGTTCAAGATTGCACCATATTGGCATGCCTTCGCACAAAGACCACAATTGACACATTTTGTTTTATCAATTTTTGCTTGTCTTGTTTCTGGATCAAAAGAAATGCAATGTCTCATACATGCCTTTTCACATCTATGCGCAATGCAACCTCTACAATTGTGTGTAACTGTATAACCACCAACTGGACATTCGTCACAAGCAATATTCATAACTTCAACTACGTTATCTCTTTCTTTATTTCCACCAGTTGCAAGTTTCATTCTTTCTAAAACAATTGCTCTTTCTTTATAAATGCAGCAACGCATTGATGGTTTTGGTCCTGGAACAATAATCTTTGGAATTTCATTGTAATCCTGAAGTAAGGTTCCATTAAAAGTAGATCTTGCTACCTCTCTTAAGACCTTGTATTTAAGTTCTTGTACGTTCGTATCAAATTTAAGCATATTCATTCTCCTAAAAATAACTAACCTTTATACGTTTCCCCATTATTTTAAGGGTTTTTGCGAGTTGGTCAATAAGTTGCATCTTAATTGTGAAATTTATTTTCACTCCAGGTTGTTGATGTGCTGGGTTTATAGCACAACCAACAAAGAAATTAATGTCAGTTGCCTCTTCAAAAAGCAATCTTGCAATTTGACTTGCACCATCTTGCTTGAAACACCATTCAAAATAATCTTGATTATCTTCTAAAGTATTTTTTGCATAAGACAATACTTTATTTATCGTAATTATTCCTTCTGTTACTAAATCTACACCTTCTAACGTGCTAGTTGGAGGAATTTCTTTATCAATATAGTCGGTATTCATGACTAATGGTTTATTTAAATACTTCGCAACCATATTACTTGTTGAGCCTCCACAAACTATATGTTTACCTTCTTTTGCAAAAAATAGACTTAACATATTATTATCATCATCAATATTGCTTGCAGGTCCCATTAATAAATTAACCTGTTGTCTTTTTCTAACTCTTAAAACTAAAGCAGTTGTATCATCTCCTGGCTTACCACCATATAAATCATTACAATGACTTACAAGTTCAGTGGCTAGAGTTTTGCTACTATAATCCTCGTTATATAAAGCACACATATAATCAACAATTTGTGGTCTCTCCCAGCCAAAATTCATGGATGCTCCTAACCCAGCATGAATTGTTCCATCGCTTAATAAAATGAAAGTATCATAAAGTCTTGCTTCGATTTCTCCACGATAAATTTTTTTACCTTCAATCTCAATTATTGAAGTTGGAATATTTTCCTCCCTTCCATCTCTTAATAAAATTGGTTCAGGATTGTCAAAATTATAAATTTGAACATATTTATTATTGGATATCTTTAAGATTGTAAATGTTGAATATGCAATTCCCCTTTCTTTACATACCGGAAGAGTTTCAGCAATTGTTTTAACACATTCTTCAATAGAAAGATTATTAGCCATCATTGTTGAAATAATTTCACTTGTGAGTGTTGACAAAATAGAGGCTTTAACGCCACTCCCTAGACCATCTGCCAAAACAACAACAGTCGTATTTTCATCAGGTCTAACAACTTGATAATGATCACCACAAAGTTGTTCGCCAACATGGTTATAACTTAAGCCACCAACTTCGGTGACATAATTATTTATTGTCATCTTTTAAAGTGTCCTTTAAAGCACTTAAAGCTACCTTGGTTTCTGCGGCTGTTTCACCAAGTAATGAGGCAATTTCTTGAACGCTTCTCATATTTTTATCGATAACCTTGTTTGCAATTTCGACCGACTTTTGAACAAGCTCATCTTTTTGTTGTTTTGCAATTTCTTCTTCAGTTACATCTCTAATTACACAATAAATCAAATGGAATTTCTCATCATGAACAAGAGTTTCTTCGATATATTTATTGTATTCGCTAAGATACTCTTTTTTGCCCTTAATAGTATCCATTCCGTCTAAACAACTAACAAAATCTTCTGGATCCATGATGGTTGTAATATTCTTGCCTATAACATCACGAGAATCTTCTAAGCCAATAATTCTAAGCATTGATTTATTGATTAATTCAATATTTAAAGATTCATTTAAAACCATTAATCCATTTGGAGTATTACTAACAATATTGTCACTAAAACTTTCAGCCTTTTCCATTAAATAAGGAAGACACATCTCTTTAACGGCTTTGCCTTCGATAATTGCAATTGCCTTTTCTCTACAAGTGTTATATCCACAACATCCGCAATTTAATTCTTTATTCTTACTGGATTTACCCATTTTCTTGAGACATTCTTGAATATCAGTTTCACTAGGCATAGCTTTAGTAACCAATATTGGATTATATTGTCTTTTAATTTTTTCATACGTTGAGTCTTTGCTAACATCAAAATCTTTTTTACCTGCAAATTTATGAATTGCTAAATAATTTGCAACGAGCGCACGTGATGCATCATTGATTGCAGGCCCATTAATGCAGCTTCCACTACAAGCAGACATTTCAATAAAACATTTATGAACCTTTCCTTCTCTAATATCTTTTAAAGCATTAAGAACATTATCCATTCCATCTACAACAAGATAATCATATTCTTTATTTTCTTTTTCCATGGTATTTAAAACACCACCACTAGTTGGGAAAAGTCTTGCTTTACTTTTTTCAATTACTAAAGGTTTATCTTCTTTTTTAAGTTCGATATCTGATTCTTTTAACCATTTAGTTAATTCAATAAACGTTAAAGCAACATCAACATATTTATTGTTTTTATCTGATTCATCCTTTTTTGCAATGCATGGTCCAATAAAAACCACACTTGCATCAGGATATCTTTTCTTAATATCTTGGCCATGTGCTACCATTGGCGACATAACATCAGCAAGATAAGGAAGTAAATCTTGATAATGCTTTTGCATCAATAAATTAATGCTATGACAACATGACGAAATAATGATATCTCTATCATTTTTATTTAACATTTCGTCATATGCATTCTTGACAATTGTTGCACCAATTGCAGTTTCTTCAGCATCATAAAAACCAAGCTTAATTAATGCTTCTTTTAATTTTTGAAAACTAACACCATATTCAGCAACAAATGATGGAGCAATAGAAGCAATAACTTTTTTATCGCAACCAATCAACTCTTTTACCCTAACTAAATCATCACGAATAACTTTAATATTTTGAGGACAAACTAAATAGCAATGTCCACATAAAATACATTCATCATGAATAATTGAGGCTTGATTGTCACTAAATGAAATGGATTTAGTTGGACAATTTCGGATACATTTGTAGCAGCTTTTACAATTATTTTTCTCACTAATTAAGCAATATTTCATAAGGCTCCTTCAGACTTTCCTACTGAACCTTACTTAAAATGTATTTCTTAAAAACTTCCTCAAAATTATCCAAAGTAACGCCAGTAATAATTTCATCATCGACTTTGATATTTACGCCATGATTCCCGCATTTATTTAAGCAAAATGTCCCTTTAAGGACAACTTTATCTTCGATATTGTTGTCCTTTAAGGCTTTTTTCATAGCTTCAATAATGTCGTAACTGCCGTTTAGGTGGCAAGAACTACCTACACAAACTGCAATGTTTACCATATTATTTTACTCCTTCGTAACTCTTTTCTAAAATGATTTCCATATCTTTTACAATTGGAACTCTTGGATTTGCTGGTGAGCATTGATCTTCATAAGCAAGAACTGCAATTTCTTGAATCTTGCTTTCAAATTCTTTCTTATCAATTCCCATTTCTTTAAAGCTTGTTCCTAAACCGATTTCTTTTGCTAAATCTGTTACTGCATCAGCAAGTTTATTTGATGCATCTGCTGGTGAATCAGCTTTAATTCCAAGCAAATTACAAATTTCTAAATATTTCTTGTCACAGCAATATTCATTATATTTTGGCCAAACACTAAGTTTAGTTGGAACTTGACCATTATATCTAATTACATATGGAAGCAATACGCTACATGTATAACCATGGACTGTATGGAACTCAGCACCTACTTTATGAGCAAGTGAGTGAGTCATACCAAGGAAAGCATTTGCAAATGCCATACCTGCAATAGTTGCGGCATTGTGCATCTTTTCTCTCGCTACTAAATCATGAGATCCATCCTTAACTGCTCTTGGTAAATATTCAAATACAAGTTTAATTGCTTGTAATGCAAGACCATCAGTAAAGTCACTTGCAAGGACACTTGTATAAGCCTCAATAGCGTGAGTTAAGACATCCATACCAGTCATTGCAGTTGATTTTGCAGGAATATTTGTTGTAAATTCTGGATCAACAATTGCAATAGTTGGAGTAAGACTATAATCAGTTAAAGGATATTTTTTGAAGTGTGCTTTATCACTAATAACAGCAAATGGAGTAACTTCACTACCAGTACCTGAAGTGGTTGGAATACAAATCAACTTAGATTTACGACCAAGTTCTGGATATTTAAATGCTCTCTTACGAATATCCATGAATTTTTGTTTTAAATCATCAAAATTAACTTCTGGATGTTCATAGAATAACCACATACCTTTTGCGGCATCCATTGGACTACCACCACCTAAAGCAATAATTGTATCTGGTCTAAAGTTGTTCATTAATTCAACACCTTTCTTGACTGTTGAAATATCTGGATCTGGTTCAACATCACAGAAAAGTTGAATTTGAACAGGTTCTCTTCTTAAATTAAGTTGTTCAGTAATTTTGTTGACGAACCCTAAATCAACCATGGAACGGTCAGTTACAATAAAGACCTTTCCAACACTCTTACAACTTTGTAAATATTGAATTGAATTTCTTTCGAAATAGATTTTTTGTGGAACCTTAAACCATTGCATTGTATTTCTCCTCTTTCCAACTTTCTTAACATTAAGTAAATTAACAGCACTTACGTTTCCTCCAATAGAGTTGTGTCCATAAGAACCACAACCTAAAGTAAGTGATGGTAAGAATGAGTTATAAACGTTACCAATACCACCAAAAGTAGATGGAGAATTCCAAACAATACGTAAAGCAGCACAATTTTCACCAAAATCATCTGCCATTTGTTGTTCTTTACAATGAATAGCTGCAGTATGTCCTAAACCATTGAATTCAAGCATTTCTTTACATTTTTTGAAACCTTCAACTTCATCATTGACTTTATAGAAGCCAAGAACTGGTGAAAGTTTTTCTCTCGACATAATTTCTTTTGGGCCGACAGTTTTACATTTAACTGCAATAATTACACAATCTTCTGGAACTTCAATACCAGCATTTTTAGCAATATTTTGTGGACTCATACCAGCAATAACTGGGTTGAGTTTAGCTTTAGTTTCGTAACCTTCTTCTTTTGAATTGACGCCAAACATGAATTTTTCAAGTTTGAGTTTTTCTTCTTCGGTTGCAAAATAAACTTTAAATCTCTTAAATAATTTAACTGATTCATCATAAACTTCTTTATCAACAAAAACAGCAGATTCAGAAGCGCAAATCATACCATTATCAAATGATTTTGAAATAACAATATCATTAACAGCTTGTTCTACATTAGCTGATTTATTTATATAGCAAGGGACATTTCCTGCGCCAACACCCATAGCTGGTTTACCACAACTATAAGCAGCTTTAACCATTGCATTCCCACCAGTTGCTAAAATAGTTGCAACTCCTGGATGTTTCATAAGTGCACTTGTAGCATCCATTGATGGATGTTCAATCCATTGAATACAATCTTTTGGGGCACCAGCAGCAACAGCAGCATCACGCATGATTTGTGCAGCCATCTTTGAGCAGTTTTGCGCATTTGGATGGAATGCAAAAATAATTGGATTTCTTGTTTTTAAACAAATTAATGATTTAAAAATAACTGTACTAGTTGGATTTGTAACAGGAGTGATTCCACAAACAACCCCAAGAGGATCAGCAATTTCAGTAATACCAGTAACTGGATCGCTACTAATTACGCCAACTGTTTTAAGGTGACGCATATTATTAACAATATATTCACAAGCAAATAAATTCTTTGTTGCTTTATCTTCAAATATACCACGCTTAGTTTCATTAATTGCAGCTGCAGCTAAATCACCATGGTGATCTAAACCAGCGACACTACACTTTGCAACAATGTAATCAACTTGCTCTTGATTTAACTTTAAAAATTCATCTAAAGCAACTTGACCTTTTTTAACAAGCTCATCAACTTCTTTAACGGCTTCTTGGTTTAATTCTTTTTCTTCCATACTTTTCTTCTCCCTAATAGAATTTAAATTTTATTAATGTCAATTTCTTTGTCTTTAAGTTTATGAGACAAAACTGCAAGTGAACTTGCCAAATTAACATTTTCAACAACGACATCATCTGGAACATCTAAGTGAATAGGAACAAAATTCCATATTGCCTTAATTCCAACATTGACGAGTTTATCAACTATTTCTTGTGCAGCTTCGCTTGGAACTGTAAGAATGGCGATGCGAACGTTCAATCTTGGAATTAAATTTTCCATCTTGTAAATGGAATAAATTCTTTTCCCGTTTACTTCGGTGTCAACTACTTTTGGATCAATATCAAATCCAACGAGTATGTTTAAACCATAGTCCTCAAAACCATGATAATTAAGAAATGCTTGTCCTAAATGACCTGTTCCCACAATAATTGCATCATTTGTATCGTTATAACCTAAGAAAGTTTCAATATCATTAATAATATCATCGATATTTCTTCCTGATTTTGGTTTTCCCGAACTTGTTGCAACTACTTGCAAATCTTTACGAACTTTTTCTTCATTAAAACCTAAACCTTTAGCAATTATTGGTGCACTAGTTGTCTTATATCCTTCTGCTTTTTGATTAAGTAGAAATCTTAGATAAACAGGGTAGCGACCTAATTGTCTCATAGTTACAGTTTTAAGTTTTTCCATAATTACCTCCAGTTTTACGACTATATTCTATAATGATTTTTGCTTTATATCAATATTTTTTTACTGATATAACGAAGAAAAAATTTTCACCTTTTTTAAGAATTACAAAAAATAACGATTATATCGATACAAATTTTACTTTCATTAAATAAATTTGTTTAAAAAATAGCATCATTTAGATGCTATTTTTAACAACTTTTGCACATATTTATGATTAATTTATGTGTTTTAGAATCATTGAATTTTGGAATTTTAAATGTGCTGCTTTGTCCATCTAAAATATATTCTGCATTATGGTAATCGGAATATACACCTTTTGGTTTTTTCATATAGATGTCTAGATATGTATTCTCATCAAGTCTAATTTTTGCATTGAAGTTTTCAAAATTTTTCGATAACTCAGGTCTTACAAAAATGAATTCTGACGAATAACAAATCCCTATCATTTCTAAAATTGTGAGTGTTAACCATGTGGCTGTACCACTCAAAATAGGGCCTATATTTTCGTTTGTTATAGAATTGTTATATTGAGTGCAGAATCTAGGGTTCCCTTTCGTTATATAAGGATTTTCTAATGTTTTATAAGGTAGAACTCTATCTAACATATAAAATGCATCATCTAACATTCTTTCTCTTAATTTATTTGATTCAACTGTTTTTGCTCTTTTTAATAACGAAGCAGTAAACATCATGGTTGCATGCTTAAATACACCACCATTTTCTCTATCTCCTAAAAAATAATGATCTGTCGAAGCGGATGTTGATCCAGCTAGTTTTAAATTATGTTTAGAACAAAGCATAAAACCTGCTTCAGTTTTTAATTTAGAATCTATAGCATCCAACATTTCATAAATCTTTTCTTCGTTTGCGGTATCACTAAGCAAACTCCACGAAAAGGAGTTCAAATAATATGAACCATTTGAAATAGACGAATCATCCGATAGATTGTCACCCTTGCTTCCAATAAATTTTATATTGTTCATATTTGGTTTGTTAATTAAAACTCTTGCATAGTAACCATTCAAGTATGCACTTTTATTTATTGCATCGGTGATTTTTTTAATTTCATAATTTAAAGTAGCAATAAATTCTTCATCATCAACTACCTGCAAAATATCTTTCATTCCATAAAGCAACAAAAATGCGTTCATAATTGATTCGCTATAATCAGATTCAAATTGTTTCCCAAATTTATTTCCGCTCTTTTTTAATTGCTTTAAATATGCTTTTTCTTTTTCTGGACCATTCAAATAATCATCATCAATTTTTAAACAATCATTCCAATCAGCCGAATCTAAAAGAGGTAATCCATGTTTACCAACACTAATCTCCGAGCTATATAAAACAATTGCTTTTAATGTTTCTATAAGTTTTCTTTTCTTGGTTTTTCCTGCTATTTTAAATTTCTTATTTAAAATTTCTTTATTATTAGTTAATGAAATATATTTAAAAACAGCTTCTAAAAGCCAAATTTGGTCATCACTGCACATACCAGGTTCTTTACCTTTATAATAAAAATTATGGTTTGCGTATCCAAATTCATAAACATTTTCTATCCATTTCGTTAATAACGCCTCTGCTAATTTTTCTTGACCAGAAGTGATTAAATATGGAAGTGATCCATATAAATCTTGTATCTCTCTGAAGCCAATTTCTCTATACCCTTTTTGAGTTTGTGCAAAACTTCTAGAAATAAAAGTTTGATAAAGGACTTGGAAAGGAAGTGTATTATTTACATAAGAATCAAAAACTTTATTATCTGATTTTATTTGTAAATAACTC